>JBHLME010000222.1:0-4130 GCA_048938445.1 Promethearchaeota archaeon
TTACTCCCTTACTTAAAAGTTTTTTTATCACATCAATATTGTCCTTATCTGGTTCAAGATATGGTTTACTGCTTTCCAGATCGATTTCTGCTAAATTATGTAAATTTATTAACCAATCAGGCAAGTATGATATCCTATTATCCTTTATATTCAGAAAAGTAATATTTTCTAATTCTTTTAACAATTCAGGTAATTGTTCTAATTCATTATCCTCTAAATCAATATGTTCAAGATTCTTAAACTCACGTATTACTTCTGGAAGATTGGTTAAATAGCTGTGTTTTATGATCAGTGTTTTGATGTTTCTTAATTCCGCAAACCATTTGGGAAACATCAAGCCTTTTGGTAATTTTAAAAGAAATTTATTAATTTTTTTAAGCTTCTTTATATTCTCCCCTAAAAGGCTTAATTTATACTCATCCAAGTTTAATTTCGCCAAATCTAAGCTAAGGGTTGTTATATTTTCCTGTTGGTTGTACATGTACCAATTTTCTATTTCCTTGTAATGAGGCATGCTAAGCCATTTGAATTTATCACCGCAAATTTTTTCAATCTCTTCGATTATTATTTTATCTTCACTCATTCGCTTTAAACTCCTTAAGTATTGTATTAGAATAATAAATATTGATCTTTAAAATCTTTTATTTTAGATTTGATAATTATGATGATCAAAAATTTAATAGTTTATTAGAAAAACATATAAAATAATTCCATGACAAATTACATTGAAATTTAATTAATTATATAGGTAATAATAATGGAGGAAAAAATGAAATGAACAAAAAAATTTGTTTTGTAGCTACGGATGGTTATGAAGACCTTGAACTTCATTATCCCAGAATAAGGTTGCTCGAAGCAGGTCATAAAACAGAAGTAATAGGCCTTTCGAAAAGAGAAATTAAAGGAAAATGGGGATATCCTTACAGACCTGACTTGTCGATTGAGAGTGCAAAATCGAGTGATTATGATGGTGTCATCATTCCTGGTGGGACGAAAAATCCAGATTATCTGAGGAGGAGTAAAGACATTCTAAATTTTGTCCATGAGATGAATGAAGCGGGAAAATTAGTTGGAGCCATTTGTCATGCTGGGTGGGTTTTAATTTCCGCTAAAGTCATAAATGGACGTAAAGCGACTAGTTATTTCGCGATTAAAGATGACATGATAAATGCAGGTGCTGTATTTGAAGATACTCCCGTAGTTATCGATGGAAATTTAATTACTTCAAGAACTCCCGATGATCTACCCGACTTTATGAAAGCAGTCTTGAAATTTCTTGAAGAATAATTAAAGTCTTAAGAATAATGATTTATTCTTTAAATAAAAAAGATTTAATCAACAATATTTATATTCTATCTTTTTTTAAATTGTATATTTATTATTAATTCTTAATATCATGACTAAAAATATGATACCGGTTATAATCGGAGCTTCTCAATATACACAACCAAAAGATAGTCCAAATCCCCTTGATCCTATAGGAATGATGGCAAAAACATGTCAAGCAGCACTTCAAGAAGCAAGTCTAAAGGGAAAAAAAGATCTAATTGATACATTATACGTTTCGAATATTTATTGTCTCGCTTATGATAATGCTCCAGAGGATTTAGCTAAAAGGTTAGAAATACACCCAATCGAGAAATATTATGCTCCAATTGGAGGAAATACTCCACAAATGCTAGTAAATCGAGCAGCTAAAGCGATTGAATTGGGAGAAGCCCAATTCGTTCTTATTACGGGAGGAGAATCATGTTATTCTTTATCACGAGGAAAAAAAAAAGAAATCGTTTTAAATTGGGAAAAAGGATCATCAACTCCTAATAATAAAGCCTTACTAGAATATGCATCAAAAATGAGCGATTCTGAAAAGATATATAAGATATTTAGAGCTCCTAATGCTTATGCCTTATTTGAGACTGCCCTCCGAGCAAAAACTGGAAAGTCACTTCAAAATCACTTAGAACATATGGGATCACTATTCGAAAAGTTTTCAAAAATAGCTTCAAAAAATCTATATGCATGGTCTCGTAGATCTTTTAAAAAAGAAGAAATAATTTCCCCTGCTCCTAATAACCGTATTATCAACCATCCTTATCTTAAGCATCTTATTGCCAATCCATATGTCGATCAAGCAGCTGCAATAATAATGACAAGTCAAAAAAATGCTGAAACACTAAGTATAGACCTGGATAATTGGATTTACCTAATGGGAGGCGTTGATCTATCTAATATCAGTGATTTAGCTCGAAGACCTCGACTTTATGACTCACCCGCCATTAAAGAAGCTTCTAAACTTGCATTAAAACAATCAGGTCTTTCACTTCAAGATATAGATGGTTTTGATCTCTACAGTTGCTTTCCTTGTATGGTGGACATTGCTCGAAATGAGATTGGCATTTTGGAAGATGATCCTAGAGATTTAACTTTAATAGGGGGGCTTCCTTTTTTTGGAGCACCATTTAATAATTACTCCATGCACGCAATTGTTGCTGCAATTCAGATGATACATGATAATCCCTCACTAAACTTAATGATAACTGCGAATGGTGGTTTTAATGAAAAACAATCAATAGGAATATATGGAAAAAAACCTCCACTCATTCCATGGTGTGAAATTAATGTTGATGAGGCACAAAAATCGATATTCGCAGAAAAGTTACCTGAGCCAATTGTTCAGGCAAATGGTACACTTCTTATAGAAGCTTATACTTTATATTATAATCGTGATGGTGAGCCAACAGGAGGCCTTGTAATTGGAACAATAGAAGGTAAGGGAAGAGCACTTGCGTTTATAGAAGCTGAAATTCAAGTATTATATGAGGTAGCAAAAAAAGAACTTGTTGGACGGGAATATCCAATTAAGTATGATTCTCAAAAAAAGATAAACAAGTTAATTATTGTTGAATAATAATGAAACGATTAAAAAATTATAAAATGAATGATCTTCGATTATAAAGACTTAACAACAATATTTCATTTCTTTTTATCAATAATTTTGAAAATTTTTTCAAAATCAGAAAGATTGAATGGTTTCAAGATGTAACCATTGGCACCCGTTTCTACAAGATTTTTCTCAACCTCTCCAACTGCTATTGCCGTAAGGAAAAAAACGGGAATATGTTTATATTGTTCATCTGATTTGATGGTCTTACAAATGTCATACCCCGAGAGATCAGGTAAAATGATATCCAATAAAATGACTTTAGGATTAGAATTCTTGAGCTCTTCAATACCTTTCGTCCCGCTTATGACCCCCTTGCAAGTATATCCCTTGCTTTCAATAAGACTTGTTATTAGGCGAATCGTGGCAAGATCATCCTCAATAAGCAAGATATCATATTGTGGAGTTTGAACTCGAATATCGTCTAAGAAACTAATGATTTTATTTTCAAGCAATATACTCTGTTCGAATATATTCTTTATTGTAGATTTTACATTTTCACTTAATTGATCTTGATAGTTCTCCAATAATAATTGTGAATAACCTTTTATTGAAGTTAAAGGTTCTTTTAAAGCATGTGAAATGTTTGATATCGTTTGTGGATTAAGTTGATTAACATTAGCACTACCTCCTAAATTTTCATTAATAAAGACTGTTACACTGTCCCGTATCAACTTTGAAATCGTATTATAACTGCTACTATTTATGAAATCTTGCCACTGGTTCTTAGTTTCTTCGGAGACATAAAGAGAGATCCGTTCCTTGTCTCGATCATAGATCTTTTCTCCTTTTTGCCATTTTTTAAATCCCTCTGTTACCGTTCCCCTCCACACGGCGTATTTACCAGTTTCCTTTTCATATTTCTTCATTTCTTCAGTTTTATTCTCTTCTTCGGGCATTAAACTGGCATCCTCCGACAAATTAACATCTTAATTATCAATCCTAATAACTCAACCATTATGCTTACATATTCATTTATTACATGCTAAGTCTGAATTTTTATATTTTAAAAAAAATATTTTAGTAAAATTTTACTAGAACACCTTACAAAACAATTATAAAAAAACTATAATTTAAATTCTTCTCAGTTTTTTAAAATATAAATTACAAAATTAATATAAATAGAACTAACATGAAGGAAGTATTTTATGAGATTATATTGATATAACACGAGTTCTTAAAGTTGATA
>JBHLME010000223.1:0-4121 GCA_048938445.1 Promethearchaeota archaeon
GTTCTTCAAAAAAAACTGATGGAAGATTAGGAAAAGACGAAGAATTTATTAATAAAAAAAAACAAAAGCAAAAAATAAAAGAATTAAAGAAGATGAAGCAACTTAATCCAAAATTGGATATACCTGATTTAGATAATTAGCTAAAATGAATTAAGATTATTGCTATAATTTTTTTTTTTCTTCTTTTAATTTATCATTATATAATGTTTTCAACTTTATTAGATAAATTTATATTATTGATTGGAGATTACATTATAAAATTCCAATTTCAGATTGATTTTCATGTTTAACCGATCTTTTAAACAATTTTTAAACAAAAAGCCATCAAAGGAAGAATTATATCCATATTTATATTCCATTGCCTTTAAAGAGTTAGGTCAACCAAAAGAGGAAACTAAAAAAGATCCCACGGAATGCACCTATTGCGGTGCCATTTTCACTGATGTTAACTTAATCAAAGAAGATGATGTACATGGGACGCATTATGTCTGTGAATTTTGCGGAACGATAAACAAAGTTGATAAATCGCTCAAGTATGAAAAGTTTACAAATGATATATGCTTTATTTTGTCAGAAATTCGTATGAAAGATAAAAAAGAAGAAAAAATTACAAAAGTAGATGTCATTGAAGGAGATTTATATATTTCTGTTATAGACATTTCTGGAAGCATGAGTGGAGCGAAAATTGAAGCTGTAAAGAAATCATTAGTACAGACCATTAAAGATTTCAAGATTAATTCCCCCACAACCAAGTTTATATTGATTGCTTTCGAGAGTAGTGTATATTACTACATGCGAAATGATAAAGATCCAATCAATTTTAGTGGAGATCTTCTTTTTTCTCTAGACGGAATGAAAATGGAGCTTGAAAAATCAGTGGAGAAAAAAAGGTTTTTAGGTTCAATCGGAGAATTTGCGGATGGTTGGATTCAAAAAGTTCAAAATCTCCGTTCAATGGATATGACGGCATTAGGTCCAGCATTATATTTTGCTATAATTTCGTTTGAATTATTTTCATCAACAGGAAGAATAACCTTATTAACAGATGGTCTTGCAAATCAAGGCATCGGAAATTTATCTGGGACTAGTATTAAAGCTAAAGAATTTTATGAAAAAATGGCAGATATGTGTAATTCAAAAAACATAATTGTTGATGTAGTAGGAGTATCTAGTCCAGGTGATAGTAATGAGATGGGGCTTCAGACGCTTGGGATGATCACGGACAAGACAGGAGGAACATTATATTTGATCTCAAGTGAGGAAATGGAAGTAATTTTTTCTGAACTCCGGCAGACAGAATATATAGGGAGAGACGTGAAAGTTAAAATCATAATTCCCCCTAGCGTGAATATTAAAAATATAACTGGTGCTTATAGTTCAAAAGGAACCTTGAATGAATCTGAAATTAATATAGGGGCAATTACGGCAAATCGAGAGTTATTTGTTCAATTAGACTCTTCAAAAGAATTAAAAGACAAGGAAGAAATCCCAGTGCAACTCCAAGTTGAATATATTGATAAAGATGGTCGAAAGAAAATGAGAGTTATTAACGATAGAGTAAAAGTAACGAAAGATGAAAATGAATTTAAATCTACTTATGATCAAAAATTCAATGTAGCAATGAACATTCAGGCTGCAGGGGGACAACGTTATAGAGGCATGGTGGGTGCTTCAAAGCAAAATCTTTTGAATTTAAGAAATGAAATGCTTTCAGAATTAAACCATTTAAAAAAGATCTCACCATTTTTTAAAGAAAATAATTTTACTGAAAGCGTTGATTATTTGAATGATGAACTAGAAGAGATCGAAGCAAATGAAATGGAAGCTGCTCAAGCTCCTGCGAAAAGTTATTATGCAACAAAAGGTCAAAAACAAGCAAGAATATCCTTACAAGAGTTGAAAAAAAGATCTGAAGAGAAGAAAAAGCAGTAAGAAATAAAATTATTTTATTTCTTAATCACAAGTCAAATTTAATTTTACCATAAGTGCCACCACCGCCCGGAGTATATTGAATTTCATCATTTCTAAATGCGCGTATAATTTCTGCAATGTTTTTATCAACTTTATTAATTTCATCAATAGGTATATCAACTAAAATTGAGAATTCATTACCTAACTTATCAATTAAAGCATCATATGCATTTAATACGGTTTTACTATTTGTGCTCTTGATATTTTTGACTGACCGGATGATATCTATGAGTGGTATCGCATTTATATATGGAGGTCTATGATTGGGATGTTTTGGTTCTTTAAATTGTGAAATAACTGTTATCCTTTCGCTCACTCCTAATTTAATTTTTATATTTTTGTTATGCTCTTCCTTACACGCAGGACATGTCATTTTATTTTTAGAAACTTGGTTAATGTAATCCATTTTAGCTTTTTCAACATCGTTTACGTGATTTATGATAAATTCTTCCGTAATTGAGTATTGATTAAAAACAGAATTTACCTGCTTTTTTGCTTTCTTGAAAATCACGCGTCTACGACATTTATTGCAGAACATATTATAATATTTACCCAATTTTGGATGCAAACCAACATTTAATGTTACTTTTCTTCCATTTTTTCTTTCTAAAGCTCGCTGAACCTCTTCAAAGGATGGATTATCAAGATCGAGTTTATTAAATTCTCTTCCTAAGGCCCGAGGTCCTTCTGAATGAGCATCTGAATTACTTAGAAACGTAATATTTTTGAGACAATCCATCTTATCAGCAAGATCCGTGTTTGCAGACAAACCTAATTCTAAAAACGATACTTTTTTGATGGAATCTTGGTAACACTCCTCAATAGTTTTAAATTTATTCTGCCTAAATATTGCCTTAAAAGGAGTAAATGCATGAGCCGGTCCAATCATGGCCCCTGCATCATAAATAATATCCACGAGCTCAGGAGGAGAGAGATTAACTCTAGCTCTACCGCCCCACTCATCCAAAATATTTTTTGAGTGCGGCTTTAATTTATCTTGCACCTCTCTTACAGATGAAAAATCGGAAAACAATACAACCTCATGTACACTTTCAATATCCTCGATTTCAGTTTGTAATATGAAATTAATTCCTTTATAAGAAAATGCTCCATTCTCATCTTTTTTGAGATTTTTTTCTGCATATTGCAACCATTCAGGCTGTAAAATATCGCCAGTTCCTAATATATTCAACCCTTTCTTTTTACATGTATTTATCATTGAGTCAAAATTCAAGGATTTTGATACTGCGATTGAATGTGGTGAGTGGATGTGTAAATCAGCATTATAAATATCCATGAGGTATTAAACCAATAATTGAATTTAAAGTTTAATTCAAATCTTATTAATAAGTAAATTATTTGTTGTTAGACAAAGAGGTATTTATTTATTATATCCTAAATTTGGAATATCAAAATTACGATTCTGAGACTATAATTTTCGTAATTCATTTTCTTTTTGTTTTTATTTCTTTTTGTTGATAAATTCATCTTACTCTTCAGTTTTTTGTCCTGAATTTTGAGGTGGTGTATAAACTGGTATATTTTGGTTAGTTAGATTAGACTTTGATTTCGTTGGTTTTAATATTATAGCACCAATTATAGCGATAACAAGCCCGCCACCTCCAATTGCTCCCACGAGAACAATAATCCATCCTATTTTCTCACTCGCAATACCAATTAGAGCACCAATAATAGTTATGATCCCCCCAATAATAAACATTAATTGTAAAACTAGGACAACAATTTTTAAAATTTGAACGAAATTTTGTAATTCATATGTTATTGAATTTATATATAACTCCAGAAACATCAATGGTACTAGAAATGCTAAACCGAAACCTGATAAACCACCAACAACACTAAGAATAATTCCTTTATTTTTTGAATCCATATGATTCACTCTTATTTTTATCTATTTTTTTTTAAGATTATTTAATAAATTTCTTCGATATCTATTTTAATTTATCTGGTAAACATATGAAGTTTAATTAAAGATCTTTTTAAAAAAAATATCAAGCACATATCATTTTATCGCGAGCTTGATCGCTTAATAAAATACGATAATATTTCTCATTATTTTTATAAAGAACGCGCTCCAATTTTCCTTCAATTATTACATCTTCTCCTTTTATAGCGTGTTCACAAAATCT
>JBHLME010000096.1:0-16915 GCA_048938445.1 Promethearchaeota archaeon
CATGCAACGAATTTTTCCTAGATGTCTATTCCAATAAAGCTCGGATTCAAGAAAAGATTTATTAAAATTGTGAGTTCTAGCAAATAGTGTTAGATATGGTTCCATCGTGCCTGTAGCATGTAGTCCACATAGATCATCGGCTATTTGAAGAATATCATCGATTTTGGAATCATTAAGTAAATGATGTTTCTGTAATACAAAATTGTTTACTTTTCTTAAATCGAGAATATTCATGTTCATTCTAATAGCTCCAGGATTTAATGCAATATTTCTTAAAAATCCGATTTACTAATGTTTTTATAATCTGACATTGGAATCTTAAATTTTTAATTATACACATCTATTAAATTTTCCTTACTCTCTATTTAGACTCAATATACTTAAACAAACCACCAATTATTTGTCCCGTGCTGATTCCAGCATCTCCCGGAGGAATATTATCATGTTCTATGAATGACAGTCCTGAGTTATTTACTCTATCTTTGATTGTGTTTGAAAATAAATAGTTGTAAGCAACACCTCCAGTCAATCCAATTATGTTTATCTGTTTTTCTATAGCAATTCTTATTGAGGTATCAGCAAAAACGTTTCCAATCTCGGTTATAAATTTAGCAGCAATATCCTCCTTATTATGTATTGATTTTTCTACTAATTCTGTAATATCAGTAATTAAATCAGACGTATTAATTATATGGATTCCATCTACTTTGAATGATTTTATCTTTAAATTAACATTATTAGGATTACCTCTTGCGGCCAAACCTTCTAGCCTCATTGCGGGTTCACCCCGATATGTTTTTACTGTAGATGCTCCTAATAGATACGAGACGGTATCAAAAATCCTTCCTGTAGAACTTGTTAATGGGATGTATTCTTTTGGAAATTTATTATTTGCGCGTTCATATTGAGAAATGAGTGCCTTTAATTCAGTATCTTGATATTCTAAGTCATTTTTCAAGTTAATTCGTTCAAAAACCTTTTTAGCATCTTCAATTCCAAGGATTTTTATTAAAATCGATGCTAACATTCGAGCGGGGTATTTGGTGCATCGATCTCCACCTATCATTGGCTGGTATTCCAGGTGACCAAGTCGATTATAACCACAATAAGAACATGAAAAAATTTCACCACCCCATACGTTTCCATCAGCGCCAAATCCCACTCCATCTGTGGAAATCGCGATGATTTTCTCATCTGGTTGAATTTTATTCTCTGCCATTAAACCTAAAATATGAGCGAAGTGATGCTGTATGGGATATAGTGGGATGTTAAAATTTTCTGCTAATTCATTAGCGAATCTCGTGGTGATAAATGAAGGGTGAGCATCGCAGGCTATAAATTTTAACTCAGAATCTTTTATTTGCAATAGGTCTTTCATGTGAAAAAGGGCATTTTTTAAAAAATCGTATGTTTCCAATTGTGTAACATTTCCAATATGCTGAGTAGGAAAGATCCGATTTCTCCTGAGGATTGCTCCTGTTGTTGCCAATTCGGGACCAGTAGCAAGGGCCCCTGGAATTTCGACATCAAATGGAAGTGGTAAGTATTCTGGCACGTATCCCCGAGATCTTCTTATTAATTTAATTTTTTTATCATGAACTCTGAGAACGCTATCATCTGCTCTTTGATAAATAGGTCTGTTATGAAGCAAGAATAAATCTGCAAGGGAATCAAGTTGATCAAATATTTTGTCATTTGCAATACTCATGGGAACGTTTGAAGGATTTCCACTCGTATATACCAAGGGTTTTTGACCAATTGAATCGAATAAAAGATGATGAATTCCTGAATAGGGAAGCATGACTCCAATATTGTTCAATCCTGGAGCGATCCACTTGCTAATGAGAAAATTTTGTGAATAATGTTTTTTTTCTAATAGGACTATTGGTCTTCGAAAGGATATTAAAATCTCCCTTTCTTTATCAGAAATTTGTAATAAATCTTCAATGATCCTCAAGTTCGGTACCATCAAAGCAAAAGGCTTGTTTTTTCGTTTCCCTTTCCTTTCACGTAGTCTAAGTATTACATCATCGTCGTCAGCTAAGCATGTTAAGTGAACACCCCCGATGCCCTTGATTGCAGCAATTTCGCCCGAATTTATTCTGTTTGCCACATAATCAATAATGTCTTTTATCGAGGTTCTTTGAATGATTTCTCTTGATTTATCATATAAAGTATAATTTGGACCGCATGTAGAACATGCAAAGGTTTGAGCATGGAAACGACGGTTATTAAAATCAGAATATTCGTGATAACATGATGAAATACCTTGTGTACAAAGAGGAAACTCGATCATTGTTGTTCGCTCCCGGTCATATGGGAGGGACTTAACCGTGGTAAACCTTGGACCACAGACAGCACATGCAACAAAAGGATATTGGTAATATTTAGTCATATCAATATTTCTCATGTCGTTAATGCAGTCAGTACACATTGCAATATCGGGGGGTAAAGTTAAACTTGAACCTCTTCCTTCTTCACTATTTTTTATCTCTAAACCATCACAGAGCAGATCAGAGTTTAGATTTTTCACACTTACATCTTCAATAAAAGATATATTTGGTCTATTTTTTTCTATACCTTTAAGAAATTCATCAATATTTTCAGGAGTTCCTTGAAGTACTAATCGAACTCCTGCGTTACCCCTATTTAAGATATATCCTTTTAACTCCAGATTTCGAGCTAAATTAAATAAAAATGGGCGAAAACCTACTCCTTGAACAATGCCAATTATATTAATTTCAACGGTTTTCACTTTCATTCAAATTAAATAAAATTAGCACTAAGAAAAATATAATGATTATTAGAAATTAAAATAATATTAGTCAAATTTTCTATTACATGACCAACAATTCTCCCCTCTCTTTTTCAATGCATTCACGCATTGTTCACAATAAAATGTGTGACATTCTGGACATATATAAACACGTCCGACAATAATACCTTTATGTACTACACAAATATATGATGTTTTTTCAATATTTACTTCAGATTCAGTTTCTCTAATCGCTTTTTTTTCTTCTTCTGAAAGAGCTGGTGAAATTTCTCTTTTTTCTTGAGTTTTTACCTTTTTTGGTTGAATTTTACCTATTTCTGTTGATGGAATACGAAATTTCTCTTTTTTCGTGCTTCCATCACTTGGGAGTTCACCCTCATAATGTTTAATTTTCAATATAACAAATAAACCACCAAACACAGCAGCTGCACTAATCCCTATTATCAGCATGATGATGATCAATAATAATAAGAAGTCTCCTCCGTCATCTGGATTTCCCTCATCAACAATGGAATATTTTATATTATTTCCCACGCAATCTTCAGATTGGAAAAAAGCGCGGACAGTATTCCCTGTTAAATCATTTCCGCTCCCATAATTAAAATTTGAATGATTTAGGTAAATTCCATATTCATTATATCTGGCCAAATTCGATGAAATATTATTACCATGACTGTAAAGTAACAAGATTCCAGAAAACCCATTATTATTAAAGCTTTCATGATTGTTAAAGATAGTATTATTATTAGAATTCATTAATGAGATTCCAGAATATCCATTATAATTCACGGTATTCTCTGAAATCGTGTTAATAGAACAATTATATAGACATATGCCATTATAAATATTAAAATACATATCATTCCTAGAAATCGTGTTATTTATGCTTTCTATTAATACCATACCATTACGTTTATTCCCAGAGCAGTCATTATCAATCAATTTGCTATTATTAACATTATACAATTTAATTCCTGCATCATACATTCCATTGCTAGAATTATAGAAATTGCAATTTCTTAGCGTAAAATAAACATCAGAATTTCTTATTTCAATACAACTACTTGCATTTTGTCCATTAATTGTGATGTTTTCAAAAATATAAGGATCAGATACACTTCCAGAACCACTACACCATGCCAATTTTTCAATGGCTTGAGACCACGTGAAATTCCCTTCTCCATAGGTATCAATTATAATTGAATCAGCTAAATTTCCTTTAATGGAGTTCCAAATAATTATATTATCTTTAGAATTTGTTTCATAATATCAAAATTCCGAGCATTTACACTATTACCAATTACAATAGTGTTATTACTACTATAAATAACAATGTCATTAGAGTTATTGTTTAACATGTTTGCTGTAATATTATTAAAATTTGCATTTTGTAAATAGATTCCTTGCCAGAAATTAGATGCTACAGTATTATGTAAAATAGTATTATTGTTGCTATTTTGTCCAACAACTATACCAGATTGTTGCTGATTACCAAGACCAACATAACTAGCAGTATTATTGAATATTATACTATTATTACTATTCTCTAGTTTTATGCCGAATTCAGCATTATCATTCGCTTCGTTTCTTATTATTATATTCCCTGAATTATCAGAGAGGATTATTCCATGATCATCATTGTTATTTATTTTATTCCCAATTATTTTATTATCATTACAATAAAAATCTAAACTTAGCCCATATCCCCCATTTTCATAGATTTCATTATCCAAGATGTTATTAAGTGTACTCATGGAATTTAAAACCATTCCATCTCGCCCATTTTCATAAATTTCATTTTCAGTGAAATTATTATTGGAACTAAGAGTATTTAGAAATATTCCTTCATGTGCATTTTCATATATTTTATTATTTTTTATAGTATTGCCTATACTATCTCCAGAGAAACTTATCCCACGTTGTCCATTATTATTAATTTTATTATTTGAAATGGTACTGTTACTTAACTTATTAATAATAATTCCTTCTAGTTGATTTCCTATTATTGTATTATTCGAAATTGTGAGATTAAAGCAATTACCTGTACAATCAATTCCATATACTGAATCTCTGGGATAAGGAGTATTAATAAAGGTATTATTACTTATTTCGGTATTATTAGATCCAGATATGATTAATCCTCTAACATAATTATCGTTTAAGCTATTTAGATAAATTCTATTATCACTACTATTGTAAATACGGATTCCATGATATGGATTATTGGTGCAATTATTTTCAATTATTTGCGAATTACTCACATTGATAAGATTTAGTCCTGCATCATTTGGAGAATTTGTTGAATTATAGAGAGTACAATTGCGTATAATCAAATTTACATTTGAATTGCGAATCTCGATACAACTATTTGTGCTTCCTCCATTTATAGTCAAATTTTCGATGTAATATATTTCATTGGAAGCAATATATGTACACCAGGGCTGATTCTGTGCCCAAGTCCAATTATGAGCTCCAATACCCCCTGCTATTCCATCAATGAAAATGGGATCACAAGTGTTATTAAAATATGACATTTTTAAAATAATAATGTTAGGATCTCGTTGATTGGAAATGCCTGCTTCATTATGAAAATTGATAGCTATAAAAAATGGCATGATAATCAAGAAGAATATTAAAAATCTAATAAAGATGATTTTGCTTCTCTTTAAGTGAATGTTGTTCATAATTATCCTTTAGATTATTATAAGTATTATCGTTGTTATAAACTTAATAGATTTTCGATTTTTAAATTTTGATTTAACCTAATGTGTCAAAATTTTACGAACGTATCATATATATCGAAGAGAATTTAAGTTAAAATTTTAAAAATTGAATTAAAATGAAATTTATATAATAAAGCACTTTTCTAGTAATTTACCTAAATTATTTAAAATCATAATGAGAATTACATAAATTCTTTAAATTTTTTAATATTTTTTTATAACATGGAAGAAGAAAAAGAGAGCTCAAAAGTAATCCGTTTAGCACATGGTGCTGGTGGTGTCTTACAGGAAGAACTTATTAATTTCATCACCAAGGGAATTTCTCTTAAAAGTATTAACAGTGGAATTGGAGTTGAGGAATTGGATGATGGAGCAACTATCCCTCTTAAAAATTATGACAAGGAAATAATAATCACTGCCGATGGACATACAGTATTTCCTTTATTCTTTCCAGGAGGAGATCTTGGTAAATTGAGCATCTCTGGTACCGTGAATGATATTTTAATGATGGGTGCTGAGCCATTAGCACTAACCTCAACAATTATCGTTGAAGAAGGTTTCAGTTTTACAAATTTAGAAAAAGTAATCAAATCTTTTAATCAAACTGCCCGAGAAGCTAATATAGCAATTATTGCGGGTGATACTAAGGTAATGCCCCGTGGAACTTTAAATGAAATAATAATGGCAACTACGGGAATTGGAATTAGAGATAAAAACGTAAAAATTGAAGATAAAAATATTAAAATAGGAGATAAAATCATCATTACTGGAACAATTGGTGATCATGGAACAGCATTAATGGCTTCTCGAGAAGGATTAAATTTGAATACGGATTTGCAATCAGATGTAAGTATGTTATTAGAAATTTATAATGTAATTAAACCAGACATCCTCAATAATTATATTCATGCAATGAAGGATCCTACTCGTGGGGGTATTGCTGGAGCTTTGAATGATTGGGCTAAAAAGAATAATATAAGTATTTTAATTGAAGAAGAAAAAATCCCAATTAAAAAGCAAGTGAAAGCAATTTGCGATATGCTCGGATTGGATCCATTCAATATTGCCTGTGAAGGACGTGCTCTTTTAGCTGTAGATCCTAATCAAGCGGAGCAAATTCTTAATAAAATTAAATCGACTCAGTTAGGAAAAGATGCTATGATCATAGGAGAGGTTCACTCTGAAAATCCCAAAACTGTGCTTTTAAAAACTATTGTAGGTGGAACGAGATTTGTTGACATGCCCTTAGGAGAGCCAATTCCTAGAATTTGTTAATCTAGCTATTTTAAAATTTATGATAAATGAAAATATAATTCAATAAAATGGATATTCCTGGATTAAAAGTACTGAGAAGTAAAGAATTTACTGAAAAAATAATAAGTTCAATTAATAAGTTAGTCAAAGATATAGGAAAACCTGTTAAATTCATGCATGTTTGTGGAACTCATGAACATACAATCTCTAAATTTGGATTGAGAACAATTTTACCAAAAGAAATAGAAATTGTTTCTGGACCTGGTTGTCCTGTTTGTATTTGTCCTGCTGCCGATATTGATAAAGCAATAGAACTTGGAAAACGAGATGACACTATCATAACAACGTTTGGAGATATGATACGGGTTCCAGCAACCAACATTTCATTAGCAGAGTTAAAAGCTAAAGGGGCAGACGTTCGCATCACGTATAGCCCGAATGATGCAATTAAAATTGCTCGAGAAAATCCCAATAAAGAGATCATATTTTTTGCTATTGGTTTTGAAACCACAGTTCCTACTATAGGATATGAATTACTTAATAATCCTCCAGAAAACTTCTCTGTGATTTGTGCTCATAAATTGATACCCGCCGCATTAGAACTCTTGATTAGTCAATCCCAATTAAATATAGATGGTTTTATCTCCCCAGGACATGTCGCAACAATTATTGGGCTGCACCCTTTTAAGATTTTTTCTGATGCATACCAAGTACCTAATGTAATTGCTGGATTCGAACCTAATGATGTATTATTAGCATTATTGATGCTTTTAAAGCAAAAAAAGGAAAAGAAACACGAAACCTTAAATGAATATTCGAGAGTAGTGAAACCTGAAGGAAATATAGTGGCGCAAAAAATAATCTCTGATGTGTTTGAATCGGTTTCTTCTCCTTGGAGAGGAATTGGAAGGATTTTAGATGGAGGCTTAATCATTAAAAATGAATTTGAGCAATATGATGCAGATAAAAAATTCAATATCAAGATTGAAAAATCAATGGATATTCCACCTGGATGTTCGTGTCATTTGGTAATGATCGGGAAACTTTCTCCTCCAGAATGCAATTTATTTAGAAAAAAATGCACTCCGCTTAATCCGATAGGCCCTTGTATGGTCTCTCAAGAGGGAACTTGTAGCATCTACTATAAATATCACTGAGATTATTTAGCATACATATATTAATTTATTTTCCTTAAATGTGTTCTCTAGGGAAAATCGGGAAAGGAATTCCCCCTACATATAAAGTTTTAATTATATAATTTCTAAATTTTTCTGTAGAAATCCTCGTTTCGAATTCACGTTTATTGAGATTTTCTGTAATTTCTGATTTAAGCTTGAGGATATCTTTATCGGGTAATAATGAATTACTTTTTACTAATGGGAGCAGTTTTAATTGGAGGTTGCAAGCTAAATTCTTAACTCTTAAACAAAAATTTTCTGATTGTGCTTGAGATCCATAGTTAAAAAAGTATAAGGTATAATTTACAATTTTATCTTCGTGGAGTAGTTTTTTTTTATAAACAAAAGCTATATGTTCGGTATTTGGTTTTCCTTCTTTTGATCGTATAACGATCCCAGCTAACATTGAATGTGGGAAAAAACCAGAGATAAAATGACCTTTATGTGCTCGTCGTTTAACTGTAGTTTTAAAAAAATCAACTATATCACCAATCTTTAAAGTTTTACCATATGGAATTGTTGCTACTATTCGTTCATTCGTATAGTAAAATTTCCAATGAGTAGGAGCATTTTTTGCTACTCGCATTTTTTTAAATCTTGATTTAAAAGAATCATCTTTTATGTTTAAAGCAACATCATTGAAGAATTTTAAAACCTTTTCTCCATCCCACGGTTCTAATTCTCCATTATCATATAAATAACAAAGAATTAATCCTTGTTTTTTCTTTTCAATGACATAATCCTTATCTTCAGGTCTATGAAGACTAAGAGCTTGATATTCATTCATTGATTGGTTTAATATTTTACTTTGAGTTGTTAAATTTCTATTCATATTAGTCTAATCTCTTTAAAAGTTATTATTTAATCTCTAAATTTTAAAAAAGAAAAATAAAAAAAAAAATTTGTTATTATTATTTACATTTTCAAATCTTTATGATACTACTTCAATTTCATTTATTATTAAAAGAATTCCTATTAGCAATATTAATCCAAGAATTATTAACCCCCCTATTCCTGAAATAATTCCTCCCCATGTGAGTTCCAATAGATCCCCTTTTACCAGAGTTAAATCTATGAAAAAACAAATTACGCCGATAATTACGATGATCAACACAAATTCTAAGATTATTTTATAGTTGATTTTATTTACTATCTTTTTTATAAAATTTGTAGATATCATGTTGTACTTGAACACGCCGTTTAATAATAATCCCGAAATTAGTACCGCAAATAAAAGTGTGCATATAAAAACCATAATGAATAACTTTTCCATTGAGAAAGTCGGGAGTAATGCTATTTCAGTATCTCTAACGATATATAAAATAAGTGTACTTATTATTAATATCATTTGAACGATTATTAATACGATAGATTGTTTCTTGAATATACTTTTTCTTTCTTCTTCTGTCATCCTCTACTCACTTTTTTGAATATTTAATAAAATAAAAAAAAAAAAATTAAATCTTATTTTCTTCTTGTTCTGAAAAATATTCTCAAAATCATGCTGATTGCAATCACATATATTATTATTACAATCGGTACGATGAGATCTACTATGACGTTTCCGAATATCGGGATTGTCGACAGGTTAATCCGAGCAAAACCAGTCACTACTGATACTACACTTAGTTCAAGTATCCAAGCAATAAATGCTGGGATCAATATGTAAAATATTGCTAAAATTAAAAATCCAAGTATCAATGGAATAAGCATTTTTAAAACACGCCCTACTCTTAACGAATCTGAATGGACTGTACCCTCGGGATCATCTACATCATGAGTTCCAGTTGTAAACCAATAATTAAGACACATAAATACGTATCCACCGATCATATTACCCAATAAGACTGGTAAAAAGTTATATATAAATGCTTGACTCCACGTGATTGGCGCTCCTGAAAAGATACCAATGGGGATGAAGAACATGTTTGCGATAAGGTGCTCTGATCCAACGGCTACGAATGCCATTATAGGAAACCATATATTAAACACTTTCGCCATTAAATTATCTTTAGATTTCATGGCTTGATAGATTGCAAAATTAACTAATAAATTACAAACGATGCCTTTAAACATCATCACCATGAATCCACCAATGAAATCGGTTTGCATCGCAGAAACTTTTCCGTTAGCTATAGCTATTGCTTTTACAGCAGCTGCATCAGTAATGAGGCCTCCATAAAGTAATGCAAAGGCGATTATCCATGCCCAACATATAGACCCAATCAGATTACCTCCCAAAGCTAAAAACCAGTTGCGGAACATCTCATTCATTTTTACTTTCCTAGTACACGCACCCATAGGAGTGATCATGCAATCTCCTGTAAATAAGTCAGCTCCTCCCATAATAATAATTCCAATCAGGCCTATGGGAAAGACTGCCGCGAACATGAACCCCCCCCAAGTGGGGCTAACTTTCGTTGCAACAATCGTAGCTAAGGTTGCACCTATGGCAATAAAGACTCCGGCATTCCATCCAGTAACCAAATTAACTAAGAAAGACTGTTTCGTCTTACCATGTCCCGCAGATGCTATTGCATCAACGGTTGGATCAATACAAGACATATTTTATTCACTTTTTATTTTTTTTTTTTGTTATTCTTTTAATTAAAGAATGTAAATGTAAATTATGGTTTATTTTTAAATTTATTTACCAGAATAGTGATATTAACGATTAAATTATTTTGAATTATCGAACAATTATGCTGCTTTATGATTGGATTCCGAACTCATCGCAATAAAAGAATGAAAATTTCGAACTTTTCTGCACTATTAAAATCGAATTTTGAAATTGTAAAGGTCTAAAGAATGCATTTAATTGTTGGATTTATCCTAATAACTTAAATTCAATTACTAATTATAATATATATTACATTAATTTGACAACAAAAACATTTTAAAAAAGAGTAGAAATTTTATGGAAGTAATTAGGATAAGATATGATAAGGATGAGATAATCAAAAAAAATCCTGAAGTTGCCGTGTGTTTTAAATGCTCTGCTTGTGCTTTATTCTGTCCTGCTACTATGAATGTCAAAAGATATAATATTGAAGATGCTTTTATATCACAACTCTTTGGAGCCGAAGAATCCGATACTTTAAAAGATGTGTGGATGTGTAGCAATTGTGAAAAATGTATTTTAATATGTCCTCAAGATGCTGAGCCCGCTGAGGTATTTACAAACTTAAAACAATTATCTTATCAGAAGGGATTAGCTCCGGAATCAGTTTATGCTTTGGCAAAACAAGTGGTAAATACTGGTAGTGCTTATGAAGTAGGTGCTAAGATAAATTCTGATAGAAAAAAATTGGATTTAAAAGAATTATCTGCAAATGAAAGTGTAAGTAAAGAATTAAAAATCATTGCAGAAAAAACTGCTTTTAAAACGGAGGGGATTTAAAAATGGGAAAATATTTATTTTTTAAAGGGTGTACTATTCCAGCAAAATTACCAAATGTGGAAAAACTCGCTTTAGATATACTTCCTGAAATAGGAATTAAGATCCAAGAAGAAGAACAATTCTCTTGCTGTCCAGATCCCGTTCAACTCGAAGGGGCCAATCATTATTTTTGGTTAGCAGCTGCGGCGAGAAATTTAGCGATTGCTGAAGAAAAGAAAATGGATATCATGACATTATGTAACGGTTGTTTGAACACTTTAGCTATTGCTAATGACAAATTGAAAAAGAATCCTGAATTAAAAGCTGCTGTAAATAATGTATTAAAAGAAATCGGTAAAGAATATAAAGGCACAGTGGACGTTAAGCACCTAATGCAGGTAATAAAGGAAGATCTTGGGTATGATAATTTAAAAAGTAAAGTTAAAAAGCCTTTAAATGGTCTCAAAATTGCAAGTCATCCTGGATGCCATTTACTAATGCCAGATGAAATTCTTGAATATGATGACCCTACTGATCCACAAGAATATGATAAATTTGTTTCTGCTTTAGGAGCTACCGCTGTTGATTATAAAACCAAGGTTGATTGTTGTGGAGTTGCTTTAAATTTAGTAGGAGATAAAGAAGCAAATAACAAATGTATTGCAACTAAATTGTTAGATATAAAAAATAATACAGGAGCACAGATTTTAAGTACGGGTTGTCCTTTCTGTTTTACACAATTTGATATGGGGCAAATTACAGCGTCAAGAGAGTTTCCTGAGCTTAAAGATTCAAAAATTCCGGTATTATATGCTGTTGAATTATTAGGATTAGCGATGGGCAAAAGTATAGATGAAATCGGATATAAATCGCATAAAATCAAACCTGAGATAAAAATATGGGAGGTAATTTAAAATGGAAAAAGTATTAACAACTTGCGTGTATTGTGGAACCGGATGTCAAGTATATCTTAAAGTCCAAGATGGAAAGGTTGTTGACACCAAGCCAGTTCGAGATGGATTTAATCCTGGTAAGGGAAAATTATGCATTAAAGGGTGGTCTTTGCATGAATTTATTCATTCTCCTGAAAGATTAACTGATCCTATGATCAAGAGAAATGGTAAATTTGAAAAGGTAAGTTGGGAAGAGGCTATTAACTATGTTGCGGATAAATTCAAGACAATAAGGGACGAAAATCCTGACAATCGACGAGTACTTGGATTTCTAAGTTCTGCGAAATGCACGAATGAAGAGAATTATGCTATGCAGAAACTCGCTCGAGCTGTTTTTAAAACGAATAGCGTAGATCACTGTGCTAGATTATGTCATGCCTCTACAGTAGCTGGTTTGGCCGCTTCTTTTGGTTCGGGAGCAATGACAAACTCGATTGATGAGATTTCGGATGCAGATGTAATTTATATAACTGGATCAAATACTAACGAACAACATCCTCTAATCGGTAAGAGGATCTTGGAAGCTCTGCATAAGGGAGGGACACTGATTGTAGCTGATCCAAGAACGATTCCTCTTTCTGAACTAGCAATGGATCACGGTGGTATTGCGATGACTCAATGGCCAGGTACTGATGTTGCTCTTTTGAATGGTATTATGAATGAAATTATCAGCAACGATTGGCATGACAAGGACTTTATAGAAAAATATTGTGAGAATTTTGATGCTTTCAAGGAAGAAGTAATGAAGATGTCTCCAGCTCAAGCTGCTCAAATATGTGGTGTTAAAGAAGAAAACATAAAAGCCGCGGCTAAATTGATTGGAAATGCGAAAGCTTGTTCATTAATTTACTCTATGGGTATTACTCAACATACTACTGGTACTGACAACGTTAAATCTTGTGCTAATCTTCAAATGCTCTGTGGTAATATGGGTAAATGGGGCACTGGTGTTAATCCATTAAGAGGTCAACAAAATGTGCAAGGAGCATGTGATTTAGGTGCCCTTGCGAACGTCTTTTCATCATATCAAAAAGTCGTTGAGGCTGATAAACGTGAAACCATGGCAAAAGTATGGAATATCGATCCTGCAACTATGGATGACCAAGTTGGACTCACAGTAGTTGAGATGATGAATGCTGCCTTTAATGGAACACTTAAAGGACTTTATGTTATGGGAGAAAATCCGATGGTAAGCGATCCCGATATAAATCACGTCCGTGAAGGATTAAAGAAGGTATTCCTTGTTGTTCAAGATATCTTTATGACACCAACCGCTGAATTAGCTGATGTTATATTGCCAGCAGCTTCCTTTGCTGAGACTGATGGAACATTTACGAGTACTGAACGTAGAATCCAATTAATTAGAAAAGCAATTGAACCAATTGGTAATTCAAAACCAGACTGGGAGATAATTGGCTTAATAGCTAAGGCAGTGGGTTATGATGATCTGACATACTCCCATCCAAAAGAAATAGACGATGAAATAAATAAAACTACTCCAATTTATGCAGGAATTACTTGGGATCGACTCAATAGCAAAAGAGATGGTCTGCAATGGCCTTGTAGAGATACTTCTTCTCCAGGAACAGTATTTTTACACAAAGATGGTGCTTTTTCTCGAGGAAAAGGTCATTTCAATGTAGTTCCATACTTGCCTCCTAAGGAAGGAGCGGGAAATTTGAAAGGTGAGGTTAATGATGATGCAAATTATCCAATGGTACTCTCAACAGGGAGAATGCTTTGGCATTTCCACACGGGTACAATGAGTAGAAGGTCTCCAACTCTTCATGCGCGTGTTCCAGAAGGTTATGTTGAGATTAGTATTGATGATGCAGCAAAAATGGGAATCAATTCAGGTGACAAAGTGAAAGTGAGCACCCGCCGTGGAGAAGTTATTACTAAAGCAAAAGTGACCCATCGAGTGCAATCAGGATTAATTTTCATGCCTTTTCATTTCAAGGAAGCCGCTGCTAATGTTTTGACTAATCCTGCATTAGATCCAACAGCAAAGATTCCTGAATTTAAAGTCTGTGCGGCAAACATTCGAAAAATTTAAAATAATTTTTTTTATTTATTTTATTCATTGAAGTGAATTTTAATAGCACATTATTTATTTGGTTTAATAAAAGTAATATATTTAAGATTACATATAAACAGAGCAAAGCTCGCTTTTATTGAAATCTAAATCTTCCTATTTTTTTCAAAATGTTTCAAATCTCATAATATATCTTAATCTTTAAAAAGATAACATTTTTCACAGATTTGAGTATTTTTTTTTTCTAATTTATTACCACATATTATTTTAAGCGGTAAAAATTGAGGTAGTTTAAAATTTGAGATTATTATGATTTTGGAATGTAAGACACCCTGCATATTTAACGGGCCACAAAATTTAATTTTTTTATCCAAGTCTTCAATAGTACTTCCATATAAGCCAATAAGAAGATTAAAGCTTCCTAATAACTCTAAGGTTAAAAAAACATAAGGGCAAGAATCATATCTCTTTATAATATTATTTAGATCCTCATGATTTTTCACTTCCAGGAGTATTAAGCATGCCTTAAAATTTAATGCATCAAGACTTAAATTTCCTTGTATTTTAAGTATCCCTTCTTTATTCAACTTAGATAATCTCTTCTTGATCCCTGTATCACTAAAACATACTTTCTCAGAAATTCGTGTAAAGCTTTCTCTACCATCTTGGGATAAAATATCAAGTATTTCCCTGTCAGTTTTATCTAATTTGGTATTCATTGCTTACATGAATATAAATTATTTTTAATAATATAGGTAATATAATTTTATATAATCATTTAAAGTTACACAATGAAATTGTATCATCTTTAAGCGTAAAAATTTTGCGATATGTACTCCCATACATATCCTATTTTTTATCATTCGAATTTTTCAATATAAATTATCGAATATTTTCATAAAAACTGTTTTTCTGGTTTGAATTGGAATGTTTAAAATATATTTATATATAATCTTCAGGAATAATTCTAATTTCAATCGATTTTATAAAAAAAAGTTAGAAAATTTTTAATAACATAGCATATAGAATAAACTATCTAATTTTTTAGGATTAAATTAGCTAATTAAAAAATCAATCAAAAAAAAAAAAATAGAGAGTGAAAATTTAGATGGCTGTTAAAGTGGCCTTCATGCAAGGCTCCGATTGTTGGGGCTGTCATCAATCCTTATTGAATGTACATCTAGGATTGTTAGACGTGTTACCAGCATTGGAAATTGTATATTGGCCAGCAGTAGTCGATTTCAAGCATGATTCATTGAAAGCTAGAGCAGATGGAGAGATTGTCGTTGGATTTTGCGAAGGATCATTGAGAACAAAGGAAGATATCGAAAATGTTAAATTAATGCGTCAAAAATGTCAACTCATCATTGCTTTTGGTAGCTGTTCATGTTATGGAAACGTTCATGGATTGGCTAACCAATGGAGTAAAGAAAATTTAGTTAAAAGAAAATTTTCTACAGTAGAAAGCATTGCTGATGGTAGTGGTGGGGAACCTACTAAACATGTTTCAGGATTTGCCGAAAAGGTCATCCCTACTGATGAAGTAATAAAGGTAGATGCATATATGTCTGGATGCCCTCCACGACCTGAACAAATAGTGAGCGCTGTAATGTTCTTATTAGGTCAAAAACCACAACCTATGGCTGACTTAGCATACTGTAATGATTGTGCAATCAAAAATAATTGCTTATTGGACAGAGGAACTCTATGTTTTGGTCCAATTACAAGTATTGGGTGCTCTTTAAAATGTACTAGCGAGGGAAAACCATGTGTAGGTTGTTATGGTCCAGCAAAAACAGTAGCAAGTCAAGTATCTGCCTTAGACAATTTGACGAATAATCTTAGCTCGATTAGCTCTGGTGATAGAAAAACTTTATATGAAGCCTTAGCATTATTCCTGAACCTTCCTTTAATGGCAGGTTTTGATTTATCTGCTGATATATTAAAGCAGATTAAGACTAAGGGTGAAGTTTTAACTCCATTAGCGAATCTCCCACCTGATACTGAGAAGATTGCATCGAAATTACTTGGATATATCAAGGATCATCCTGAATTCCATGAAATTTCAAACGTATGTGATACTTGTCCACGAATTAGAGGTCGGGTGAAGATGACGGAGGTCAAGCGGGACTATCAAGGGCTTCCTAATATGGATGATTGCTTGATTGAACAAGGATATATTTGCATGGGACCAGTTACAAGAGCTGGATGCGGAGGATTATGCATGCGTGTAAATGCCCCTTGTACCGGCTGCTATGGTCAAACAGAATGGGTTGCAGATCAAGCATCGAGATATGCTGAACTTGTAACCAAGAGCTTTAATGTCGGTTTGTCTAAAGATGAATTATTGGCTCAAGTAAAAGATCAACGTGGAACGTTTGAAAAATTTACATTAGCAATGAATAAGAGCTATCAAGGAGGCGAATAAAGAAATGGTAAAAGAAATAGAAGTAGAACCAGTTACTCGATTAGAAGGGCATGGTGGGTTGCACATTAAAATCGGAGACGATGGAAAGGTGCAGGACGTGCAATTTAACATTACTTCGACGAGATTTTTTGAAAAGTTCGTGGAAGGACGTTACTGCGAGCACATTCCAAGGATTACCCCGAGAATCTG
>JBHLME010000097.1:0-16885 GCA_048938445.1 Promethearchaeota archaeon
ACTACTTTCATTATCAATAATTCTTGATAATATCTCTATTGAGTTCTCAAGTCCTAATTCTTCACGTCGTTGAAATACATCACGAGGAAGATTAATCTTTTCTATTTGCAGTTTATATCATTAACTGATTAATTTTTAATTATACTATTATCATATTTAATCATTAAAATATTTTAATCTATCGGGATCGATCATTTAGTAGTTATTTCGTGATCGAGAACGGCGATAACTATCAATATTGATCATCCAAAAACAATAAATTATTGAGTTTCGAAAAAGATCTGTGGTATATTTTTTTATTTATTCACTCTCAATTATTTATTTTGAATAAATTTAATAAAAAAAAAAATAGTGAATCTTCTGTCAATAAAGAGGGTACTTTTATCCAAACAAAAATATAAAAATATTAAAAATATGATCTTATAAATTTTTAAAAAAAATATACGTAAAAAATTTTATAATGTTTATTTAGGGGCTATAAGAATGGTAGATTTAATTGAAATTATATTCGCTGCAATTTATATTCCTATTTTAATAACAATAGCAACTTACTTGTTATACAAAGCCATAAAGATTAAAGCTAATAACGTTATTTTTATATCTTTATATTTTTACATGATTGGTTTAGATTTCCTATTTGAAACTTTTTATTTAAAAGATTTAGCATATGAAATATTTGCAATTTTCACAAATACTCCCTTAATCTTGCTCATTTTTTTTATTAAATATACATTTTACAAGGAAAAAAAAAGCGCATTCAAATTTATTTTAGTTTTATTCATCATATTAAGAGTTTCAGAATTAATTTTGAGATTACCTAATAACTTTACAATCCCTCAAGACACCCCAATTACTGAATCTCAAGTTCCAATTTATTATATATTTGAAATAATAGTTATTCTGAATTCGTATTTGGTCAATGGTTGGTTTTTTTACGTATCATTTCGCACTTATCGTTCTCTTGAAAACTTAAATATAGAACCATGGATAAAAAGAAGATATTTAATTATCTCTTATGCCATTCTATGTAGTGCAGTTTCAACTTCATTGAGTATTTTCATACCTCCAATAGGCGGGGGATACCAAGGAACATCTTTATCAATTAGCATAGCTTTATTAAAACTCCCATTTGTAATGTCATTTTATTTTGGAAGTCTAATTGGATGGATAATGCCGAAAAAATTAAAATTATATTTTAATAAAAATTATAAAATAATTGAAGATAAAGAATTTTCTGAAGAAGAATTAATGAATTTAATAAGAAATCAATTATCTGAGAAATAACATCTTAAAATCGCATTAAATAAGAGATATTCTATTTTATTTTTAAGAATTCAGCTAAAGGTTTTGAATGAATTGAAAAATATTTGAAAATTTTATTAAACACCTCAACTGCTCCTGGTTCATTTTCAATTAAAAAATAAGGCCCTATTCCAAATTCTTCCTTTTCATTGAGAAAAAAATGGATGATATCATTATATCGCATCATTATGAATCTAAATCTATCAATATTATCTGTTATTTGAAATCTTTCTTTAATTTCGGGATTTTTTATCATGTTATTTATTAATTCATTATTCTCCACATCTTTTAGGATATTTTTATCAGTAATTAATTTGAGATTAATTTCATTGAGTAAATTTTTTATTGATTCATTATTCAAATCTATTTCATTAAACGTATTTTGGATGATTTCAATCCCTAAAGCAAGGCTATTCCATCCAAGTACCTTGATTTCAATTTTTTTGTTGCCTAGTTCAGCTTTTATTTGGTTTAACATCCTATTTGAAATTGTAATGAATTGCCATTGATTAGTAATTATTGGGATATTTTTAAGAAACGGTAATAGTTCTGAAATGTATTCTGAAGGAATAAAATCAGCATCAATTTGACCAAAAATGATGCTTGTTTTATTTAAAATTTCTAAATCATCAAGAGTATTTAAAATATAGCTTCCAAAGTTAGAAAGATAATATAATTTTTCAGATTTAAAGATTAACTTTGCGTTTAATAATTTTTTTAAATGATCTTTAACAGTTGAGGTTTTTTCGTTTACAATTATGGAAGTATCAGTCAAGTTCAAACCGTTTTTCTTTTCTGAATATACTTTCAGTATTTTAAATGCAATTCGATTTGAAAATGAATTTAAGAAATTAAAGAAATTTGGTGAGCTAACCATATTAATATTAATATCAAATTCATTAATTTTAAATTTTTACGGAATTTTCGCAAAAAGTAAAAATTCTAAATATAACGACAATTACGCTCAATATAATATTTCTGAAATCTGGAATTTTTATTTTAATCTAGACATATTTATTATTCCAATTATAAGAATTGGTAAAATATTTAAATTTTTAAATTTTATATAAATCAATTATCAATTCTTTTTATATTACTAAATTGAAGATATTGAGTTTAATTGTGATAAATATTATTGGGGGAGTTGGTGAGTATTGAGAGTTTTATTGACGGGAGCTTTTGGTAATGTTGGAACTAGTACTTTAAAAAGCCTAATTAAGCAAGGTAATACCGTTAGATGTTTTGATATTAAAAACTCTAAAACTAAAAAGATACAGAAAAAATATATTAAAAAATATAAATTTGAGACGTTTTGGGGTGATATTACCAACATTGACGATGTTTACCAAGCAGTGAAAGGTGTCGATTCTATTATTCACCTTGCAGGAATTATACCTCCTTTAAGTGAAAAAATCCCGGTTATAGCCTATGATGTGAATGTTAAGGGAACAGAAAATATTGTTAAATCAGTAAAAAAATTAGAAAACCAACCGATTATAGTGTTTGCTAGCTCTTGTTCAGTTTTTGGAAAAACTATGTCTTTATCTCCTCCAAGAAATTCGAATGATCCTGTAAATCCCTCAGATAATTACACAAATCAAAAAATAATGTGTGAAAAAATAATAAAAGAAAGCGGTTTAAATTGGGTGATCCTACGTATTGCAGCAGCATTACCCTTGAAATTACCCCTGAAATTAGATCCGATATTATTTGAAATTCCTTTAAATCAACGGATTGAATTCTTATATACTGGTGATGCAGGTGTTGCTTTTGCTAATGCATTGAACCTTCAAGAAAAAGAAAAAATTTTATTAATTGGAGGAGGAAAGAAATGTCAAATATATCAAGAGGATTTTGTAAAAAAAATTTTAAACACAATGGGAATATCAATGCCCTCCAATTTAGCTTTTAAGCAAGTTGAGAATGATTCTGATTGGTTTTATACCGATTGGCTTGATACAGAAGAATCTCAAGACTTACTCGAATATCAAAATAATTCTTTTGAAGATTATATTGAAAAATTAAATAAAAATGGCGCCCTGCGTAGATTAGGATTAAAGATATTGAGTCCTTTAGTGAAGATGAGTCTTCTTAAAATGTCCCCTTATTATAAACTCAATAAAAAAATTTCCTAAAGATATAACTGATACTTTAAAAAAGATACATGATGAATTTGTATACAATGAAATAAATAATTACTGAATAAACTGTCTAACTAAAATGGAATATTAAAAAATAAATTAGGTGACTTAACAATGGAGAAAGAGAGAGTTTTTTTACCAGGTGCCAGTGGTTCTATGGGATTTGAGGCTTTTAGAAATTTATGGTTGAGACGAGATAAATATGATATTGTATTATTGCAACGACCATCAAAAAAAAATAAGAAAATTTTCAGATCTTATGAGAAACAATGTGGTATCAAACCTATAAAAGGTAGAGGAATTGTTGAAGGAACAGGATTAAAAATTATATGGGGTGATGCAACCAATTATGATGATATTTTCGAGGCATGTAAGGGAATAGATTGGTGTCTTTGTCCAATGGCTTTCATATCTCCAGCAGCAGATCGCAATCCTAAAATGGCAAAAGCAGTGAATACAACTGCTATTGAATATATTGTGAAAGCAATTGAAGCTCAACCAAACGGAGCGGAACATATAAAATTTGTATATACTGGAACAGTTGCGGCAACCGGAGATCGATTACCACCAATCCATATGGGGCGAATTGGTGATCCTTTAAAACCAAGTGTGTTTGATTTTTATGCTGTAACAAAAATAATGGGCGAAAGGGCAGTATTAGAATCCAATATAAAACATTGGGCATCATTACGGCAGACTTTTATTATGATCCCTGATGTAATGTCTTTAATGGACCCTATAATGTTCCATCAACCAATTAATTCTTTCATGGAAAATAATACTAATCGAGACGCTGGACGAGGATTAATTAACTGTCTGGACATTCCGGATGATTCGGATTTTTGGAAACGTGTTTATAACATGGCAGGAGGTCCTTCTTGTAGGATAACCTTCTATGAATTCATGAATAAAACAATGGAAATGAATGGTGTTGGCAATACTGATGATGTCGCAGAGCGTAAATGGTTTGCATTACGTAATTTTCATATGCAATTTTATGAAGATAGCTGGATTCTCAATGAGTACATACATAACTGGGGAGATAGTGTCGAAGATTACTTAAGAATAATGAAGGAAAATAGACCTTCTTATATTAAATTTGCTGCTTGGTTATCGGGTAAATCAAAAAGATTTAAAAAAATAGTACAAAACACGACACGCAAGAAATTAAAAAAACTGGCCTTAGATAAGACAGGAACGCTATATTGGTATGAAAATAAAAAAGACATGAGAATTTCAGCATTTTATAAGGACTATGATACCTATGATGCCATACCAGATTGGGGAATAGACATGCCTCAAATAAATCCCCGACCAGAGTGGAAAAGGTTAGATCATGGGTATGATGAACAAAAAGGAACACTTAATTTAGAGGATTTAAAAGGAGCTGCTAGCTTCCGGGGTGGACAATGCCTTTCAAGCGAATGGGATGGGGACCTCTATTCAACATTAACTTGGAAATGTGCTTTTGACCATGAATTTAAAGCAAAACCATTCACAATTATAAAAGCAGGGCATTGGTGTCCAGAATGTCTAGCCCCACCATGGAATTATGATGAAATCGCAAAAAAAAATCCTTTTTTTGCCCAAGTATGGTATCCTAACCATGATAAAAATGAACACAATTTTTATCCAGAAGATTGTTATTTAGATATTGCTGATTAAATAACTTTAAGTAAACCCATTTCTTCTTTTTTTTTAACATTTTTGTTAAAATAAAGGGCAAATTTAATTATATTTATTAAAATGTCGAATTAAATATATAAATAGTAGGCAGTTATATAATAATAATAATAAATTATTCAGAAAATTGTTATTTCCGATCATTATAAGGCTTATCAACGATCCAGAATGATCATAGTAACTATTTTTAAAAAAATAGAGGTGGTGTGAAGAAATCGATGGAAAATAAAAATTCTCATCGGATTGGATACTATGCTTGTCAGTGAGGGATAAATATTCGTGGTAAAGTTGATTGCAACAAGTTAGTAGAATACGCAAAAAATATTGATGATGTCGTTATTTCAAAAAGTCATGCTTTTCTATGAACTGAAAGTGGTCAAAATGAGATTATTGAAGATATTAAAGAAAAAAAATTAGATAGAATAGTTGCTTCTGCTTGAACACCACGCACGCACGAACCCATTTATCGTGGGTCAATAGCAAAAACTGAGATAAGTCCTTATTATTTTCAGATGGTCAATGTTCGAGAGCATGTTAGCTGGTGTACCGAAGATAATGGAGAAGCGTTAGAAAAAGCAAAAATCTTGGTAAAAAGCGGAGTAGAACGTTCAAGATTATTAGAAGATATCCCTGTTAAAACTGTGCCTGTTGAACGAGCAGCTTTAATAGTAGGAGGGGGAATAGCTGGCATGAACGCAGCTTTAGATCTAGCAAATCAAGGATTAAAAGTTTATTTAGTCGAGATAAAAACGACAATAGGAGGTAGGATGGCACAATTAGATAGGACTTTTCCTACTGATGATTGTGCGATATGAATCTGTGGGCCAAAGATGCTTGAAGTAAATCGACATGAAAATATAGAAATTATAGCTAATTCGCAGGTTTCGAAAGTAGAAGGATATGTAGGGAATTATGAAATTACAATTAAAAAGGAACCTTGGTTTACTACAGATGAATGTAATGGCTGTGGTGCATGTTCCGAAGTTTGTCCAGTTTACACTTCTAATTATTTTGATGAATATTTAGGTGCGCGAAAAGCTATAGATATATCGTTTGGTCAAGCCGTTCCTTTTAGGTATAATATCGATAGAAATTCATGTATTGAATGTTTTAGCTGCGTTGATGCTTGTGAATTACACGCGATTGATTTCAGTCAAGTCGAAGAAGAAGTAAAAGTAAAAGTCGGAGGGATCATTATAGCAACAGGTTGGGATATTTATGAACCGTTTGGAGAATATGGTTATGGTGAATATCTGAATGTTGTTACTCAAAACCAATTAGAACGAATGTTAGCTCCGAATGGACCGTTAGAGGGACACGTTCGAAGGCCTTCAGATTTGAAAACACCTAAGGAAATCGTCTTTATAAATTGTGTGGGAAGCAGGGATACAGAAAGAACTTTTTGTAGTGGTGTTTGTTGTATGATAGGATTGAAGAATGCTAAACTACTCAAAGAAGAGTTTCCTGATGCTAACATTACCATTTGCTATATAGACATGAGAACAGTTGAAAAGGGTTTCGAGGAATACTACCAAAGGGCTAAAGAATCTAATATTAGGTTAATTCGTGGGAAAGTTGGTGAAATTTCTGAAGATCCTGAAACAAAGAATATTAATCTAAGAGTTTATTCATCGTTGACCGACGAAATTATTAAGATTAAAGCAGAGCTCGTAATTTTATCTAGTGCGGGTTTACCTTCAAAAGGTACAGGACAAATAGCTAAAGTTTTAAATTTAGATGCTGATAGAAATGGTTTTCTAACTGAATCTCATTTTGGATTAATGCCACAAGAGACTAAGACAAAAGGTATATTTATTGCAGGATGGGCTCAAGGCCCCAAGGATATAGCTTATTCGGTTTCACAAGCTAGAGCTTGTGCAAGTAAAGTTGCCGAAATGACGTCTGCAGGAGAAATAGATATTGAACTCATAGTCGCGGAGGTAGACAATGACTCTTGTATATCTTGTCAAAGATGTGAGAAAGTATGTCCTAAAGGTGCAATTAAGATAATGGATGGAGAATATGCTGTTGTTGACGAGATAAATTGCGATGGGTGTGGAATATGTGCGACTTGCTGTCCTACTCTCGCAATTGATATAAGATATTATCGAGATGACCAATTATATGCTGAAATTGAAAGCATCCTAGGAGGTTAGAACAAATGAATGAAAAGTTAAATATTTTGATGTTTGCTTGCTTGAAATGAGGTTATAGTGCAGCAGATTTGGCTGGAGTCTCCCGTTTAAAATATACACCTTCTGTAAAAATATTGAAAGTCAGATGCACAGGAAGAATTGATATCAAGCATCTATTATTTGCTATCAAATCTGGAGCAGATGGAGTTATGATTGTAGGATGACGGCCAAATGAATGTCAGTTTAAAGATGGAAATTTTAAGGCAGAGTCTCATGTTGACCTGGCAAATCGGATTTTAGAAAGGCGTGGTTTTGGCAGCCAACGAATAAACCAATATTGGTTGAGTGGAGCAGAATCAGAGAAATTAGTCAAGAGTGTTGAGGATACTTTAGAAAAATTACTACGGATAGGTCCTAATCCCTTAAATTTAAACGGATCAAAAACAAAGAAAGAAGAAAAAGAAATAATAATAGCCCCTGTTGAATGAATCTTTTAATAAAATATTAGTTATAAGATGACAGACCTAGCAAAGGTAAGGGTATCAATTAATAAAAAAAAATAAATATTAAATTATGGTTCAAATAGAAAAGAATATTGAATTTAAAGGAATTTCTCCCAAGCAATTAATGGAAGCTACATATTTTGCTTCTGAAAATTTTCAAGTGAGAGCATTTTATGAAGCAAAAGAAGAAATTCTTGCTATTGGAAAATATTCAGAAAAGGAATTTTATGAAATTCTTGATTCAATGATTGATGCTGAAACCGAACGTAAGTTAGTGCTTGAAAAATTGAAAGGACATAAGGCACTTTTTTTAGCTGAGATCATTAAAATTGTAAAGGATATACCTTCAATAAATGTTATAAGAGATATAATTTATTTAAAAGAGCAGGGTTATATCAAGGAAGAAATTGAAGTTAAAATTAAAAAAGTTATTAAGAAAATCAAAGGGGAAGAAAAAGAAGTAGAAGAGAAAGAATATTTCTATAGATATAAAGTGGATAAATTACCAGGTGATTTTTTAGAACATTTTTTTGAACCCGTTTCTATTGTTTATGAATCTGGAGTATGTTGCCAATGCGGATGGTGTTCGTCTATTTGCCCCGTGAATGCAATTACTGTTGATGCTGATTCCTTGGAAATTGACGAAAAAACTTGTATGAAATGTGGATTATGCTTTTCGGTTTGTCCTCGTTCTTTTTCAATCGATCAAGCGTATAAGAACATCAAGCAATTAGATAAATCTTTAAAGTGGTCTGATAAAGTTGGTGCCTATGTGAACATGTACACCGCATCCACGACTAAAAATGAAATTATTAAAGTACGTCAAGATGGAGGAATAGTCACTTCAATTTTAGAGTATTTATTAAAAAATAAAATGGTTGATGCAATCGTAGCAGTTCAACATTCAAAAGATCTTTGGAAGCCAGAACCAGTAATTATAGAAGATATCAAGGATCTTTATAAAACAGGAGGAACAAAGTATGCTAATTCTCCTTCATTAACTATTATTGATCAATGTAAGAAATATGAGAACATTGCTTTTGTAGGAGTTCCGTGTATGATGAAGGCAATTGAAAAAGGGTCCCTTTTTCCTAGTGGTTATGAATTTTTTAAAAATATAAAATATAAAATTGGTTTATTCTGTATGGAATCATTTCCTTATGATGGTATCATTCAATTAGCACAAGAACAATTCAAGAAAGATGTGAATGAACTAACGAAGATGAATATAGGAGGAGGTAAATTTATTATTAATTTAAAATCGGGAGAACAGATGGACGTGCCTTTAAAAGATGTCCAACAATATGCCCGAGATAATTGTCATTTTTGTGAAGATTTAACTTCTGATTATGCTGATATCTCAGTAGGATCAATTGGTTCACAAGATGGTTGGTCTTCAGTCATTACCCGCTCTAAAGAAGCAGATAAAATTTTTAATGATGTAGTGAAATCAGGGCTGGTTGAATATAAAAATCTAAAAGATGTTAAACCAGGACAATTTTTAGTAGAGAAGATTGGAGGGACAAAACGGGACAAATGCAAGCCTATTGTTTTACAAAAAAATGATAAAAAAGATTAAAAGTATGCCAAAATCATTTCAAGATTTGATAGATGAGGTTCATTCTAAGGGAATATGCCAAGAATGTGGTGGATGTGTTAGTTTTTGTAGTTCCGCAGATTATAATATTATAGGATTTCCCAATCCTAATGCTCCACCTGAGTATATAAATAAAGAGAAGTGCCTAGAATGTGGTATTTGTTATTGTTTATGCCCCCAAACTCATTATCTTCATGATGAGTTAGATTCATACTATAAGATATCAGATTTTCATTCCATGCCCTTAGGACAGTACCACGATGTTATTTCTTGTCAAGCTAATGATCCTGATTTTTTAAGAGTTGGAACGGATGGCGGTGTAGTAAATTCAATTATTAATTTTTTAATTGAAGAAAAAGAGATAGATGGGGCAATAGTCTCAAAATCAGAAGCTCCTTTTTTAAGAGAAGCAACTATTGCGTATAATAAAGATGATCTGATTAAAGCTTCAGGAGCTACTTTAAACATAACACCTCAATTAACTGAAGTACAAAAATATTGCACGTATACTCATTCTATTCCTGAATTAAACCACTATAAATTTAAAAAATTGGCAGTTGTAGGAACACCTTGTCAAATATACACGATGCGATCCATGCAAAATCTAGGTGTAACACCCTCTGAAAATATCGAAATTTGTCTAGGTTTATTTTGTTATGAAAATTTTTCTTTTGATAAATCTCAAACAGGAAAATTCGAAAAAGATTTTAATTTTAAATTTGAAGATATAAAAAAAATCAATATTAAGGAAGATGTAATATTTAAAATATCCAATAATGGTAATGAAATTAGAACAATCCATGTACCCTTTAATCATTTAACAGATTATATGCGACCCGCATGTAATGCTTGCAGTGACTTTAGTAATCTTTATGCAGATATTTCATTTGGAGGTCTTGGATCACCTGATAAATACACTACTGTAATCACCAGAACTAAGAAAGGAAAAGATCTCATTTCCAAAGCAATAAATTCAGGAATTATCAATTCTCTCGATATGGATTTAGAAAAGAAGGAAAAGGTTACTAATTTACTTACTCAGTTTGCTTTGAAAAAAATTGATAGATATTTATCTCATATGGAAATAATACAATAAAAAAAAGAGTGAATACCATAACTGAAATTAGTAAAAAGACTAAACAAGGGGAAAGTGAACAAGTAGAAAGAGAAATTTTACCTGATTTAAAGGACCTTTTAAAAAGGTGTTATCAATGTGGAAGATGTTCAGGAGTTTGCCAACTTTCAAAAGTCGAAAAATTTACTCCAAGCAAGATTATTCAACTTATCTTGGAAGGATTTGAAGAAAAAGTATTAAATAGTGGAATTCTATGGGATTGTTTAACTTGTAATCATTGCCTTCAAAATTGCCCTCAAAATATAAATTTTGCCGATGTAGTGAGAATCGCGCGCTATAAAATGAGTAAACTCAAAAAGCAGAATGTGGATGATTATATAGCCCATAAAGGAATGTATACTACAATTTCTGAAATAATGAGCAAAAGCAACATCCAACCAAAGAGAAATCTTGACTGGATTCCTAAGAATGTGAAAGTGTCTCATGAAAAAGGAGATATTTTATATTATGTAGGGTGTCTACCCTATTTTAATTATGAATTTGAAAATATTAACCCCATTGCCGAAAATACTTTAAAATTAATATCCAAAATTGAAAATAAAGAAATTTTAGTTTTTAAGGATGAAATATGCTGTGGACATGATATTTATTGGGGTCAGGGAAAAATAGATGAATTTATAAATTTAGCTAAAAAAAATATAAAAAAATTTGATGACGCAAAAATTTCAACGATAATTACGGCATGTGCCGAGTGTTATAGAACTTTCTTAGTAGACTACCCCAAAATTTTTAATAATTTTAAAGAACGATTTGAAGTTAAACATATAATTGAATATATTTATGATAATTGGAAAAATAATAAAATAAAATTTAAAATTCCTAAAAAAAGTAAACAGGTACATTTTACATTTCATGATCCTTGTCGTTTAAGTCGATTTTTACCTAAGGATAATATGATTTTAGAAGAAAGTCGTGAGATTTTTAATTTCTTAAAAAAATTAGGATATAATTTTAAAGAAATGACTCATAACAAAGAAAATTCGCTTTGTTGTGGTGTTAGTTCTTGGATGAATTGTAATGAAAAATCCAAAGCTTTAAGATATAAGCGAATGCTTGAGGCTAAAGATGCTGGAGAAGTCATGGTAACTTCATGTCCAAAATGTCGAATTCATTTCCAATGCCTTCAAAATGATTATGAAAATATCGCTTCTATTCAAATATTAGATTTCTCTGAATTCTTAGTAGACCTTGTGGAACCAATTAACCCAAATACGAAAAATGGTGGTTAAAAATGATGGAGGGGGCAGTATTAGTTATTGGAGGTGGGATTGCCGGAATCCAAACTTCCTTAGACTTAACAGAATTGGGTTATAAAGTTTATCTTGTCGAAAAATCACCTTCAATTGGTGGGCGCATGGCTCAACTTGATAAAACATTTCCAACCAATGATTGTAGTTTATGCATATTAGCACCTAAAATGGTAGAGGTCTTTAGAAATCCTAATATTGAATTAATGACGTACCATGAAGTTAAAAAGGTTTCAGGAAAACCCGGAAATTTTACTGCAACTATCTTAAAAAAACCTCGATATGTAGATGAAAATAAATGTAAAGGATGTGGTGATTGTGCATCCAAGTGCCCAAAAATCGAAGTTCCTAATATTTTCGATATGAATTTGGGTAAAAGAAAATCTATATATATCCCATTCCCTCAAGCCGTTCCTCCCATATATGTAATAGATCCTGAATTATGCTTGAAATTAACCAAAGGGGTGTGCGGAGTATGCAGTAAAGTATGTCAAGCAGATGCTATTAATTATGAGCAAAAACCTAAGGATATTCAAATTAAAGTGGGTGCAATTGTCGTTGCTACTGGTTTTGACATGCCAGCAGAAAAATTATCATCACGGTGGGGATATCAATACAAAAATGTTGTTTCTGCTTTAGAATATGAACGAATTTTATGTGCCTCAGGTCCTTTTGGTGGTCATGTATTGCGACCTAGCGATCAAGAAGAACCCATAAATATTGCTTTTATTCAGTGTGCGGGTTCAAGAGACTTACATGAAGGTGTTCCCTATTGTTCTAGTGTTTGTTGCATGTATACCGCGAAGGAGGCAATCATTACTCAAGAACATTCTGAAAATTCTAATTGTTTTGTTTTTAGACATGACATACGTGCCTATGGAAAGAATTTTTATGAGTTTACTGAACGTGCTCAAGAAGAATATGGTGTGAAGTATTTTCAAACGAAAATTAGCAAGATAAATGAAGATCCTGAAACAAAAGATTTACTCATCCATTATGAAAATTTAAAGACAGGAAAATTCGAACAATTTAGGGCAAATCTGGTTGTTCTAGCAACACCTTTAGTACCTTCAGCAGGAAATAATGATTTAGCAGGAATTTTAGGTGTTGAATTAGATGAATATGGTTTTTTTAAAGAACGATCTTATTTTAACAAATCAATGTCCTCTAAAGAGGGAATATTTTTATGTGGATTTTGTCAAGGTCCAATGGATATTCCTGAAACCGTTGCTGATTCTAGCGGTGTCGCATCTCAAGTTGCATCTTTACTTCATTCAGTATCATATACACAATTAGAAGATAACATACCTGAAATCGAAGAAAAGGAGGTTTTACAATCAGATGAGCCTCGCATTGGAGTTTTAATTTGTCATTGTGGAATAAATATTGGTAAGTACGTAGAGGTTCCAAGTGTAGCCGAATACGTAAGAACATTACCCAATGTTATTTATTGCGAGGATAATTTATATTCCTGCAGTTCTGACTCTCAAGCAAGGATAAAGGAAGTAATTAATGAATATAAATTAAATAGGTTTATCGTAGCATCTTGTACTCCTAGAACTCATGAAGCATTATTTCAAGAAACTTGTGTTGAAGCAGGCTTGAATAAATATTTATTCGAAATGGTGAACATCCGTGATCAATGTTCTTGGGTCCACATGGAAGAACATGAAGCCGCAACTCAAAAGGCTAAAGATCTCATTAGAATGGCTGTAGCTAAAGCAAGATTACTAGAACCGTTGAAAGAGGAAGAAATTGAGATTGCCCCCACTGCCCTAGTTATTGGTGGTGGAATTTCTGGAATGACAGCCGCATTAAATATTGCAAGTCAGAATTTTAAGGTATTTCTTGTTGAAAAGGAGAATGAATTAGGGGGCAATTTAAGGTATCTCAACCTGTTATACCCTGTAAGTTATGATGCTAATGCATTTCTCGATGAGACTATTTTAAAGGTAAAAAAAAATAAAAACATAGAAGTGTTTCTTAGTTCTAATATTAAAGATATTAAAGGTTATATTGGTAATTATAATGTCTCAGTGTTAGATGAGAAGGATAAAATTCATGAATTAACCATTGGGACTATTATTGTCGCAACAGGTACTTTAGAGCATAAACCTCTTGGTCTCTTTGAATATAATGAAGGTAATAATAATGTTATTACTCAATTGGAGATGGAACAAAAACTTAAATCTAAAGATAAATCTTGGCTTGAGAATATAAATCGAATAACAACTATTCTATGCGTAAATGCTAGGCAGAAAGAAGGAATTACATATTGCTCTAATGTATGTTGTGGAAATGCAATTAAAAATATTAGTTATCTTAAAGAATTAAAACCAGAGTTAGAAATTGTCGTGCTCTATAGAGATCTTCAAATGGCTAAGAAAAAATATGAAGAATATTATCGAAATCGTAGAAAAAATGCTATATTTCTGAGATATGATCTCGATAATCCGCCTGTTGTTTTTAAAAAGAGTAAAAAGCCTGAAAGTTATCAAATTAAAGTATTTGATACGAATTTACAGGAACAAATTGAATTTGAGACAGATTTAATAGTTCTTTCGACACCGATGATTCCACCAGATAATAAAGAATTAGCTAAAATGTTAAAGGTTCCAATGGATCGAAATGGTTTCTTTTTGGAAGCTCATGTCAAATTAAGACCATTAGATTTTGCTACTGATGGAATTTTCTTGTGTGGGTGTGCACAATGGCCAAAAAATATTCAAGATTCGATTTCGCAAGCAAACGGAGCAGCGGGGAGGGCAAGTAGATTTTTAAATGCTAAGACAATAAAGACTTCTGGGATTGTTGCGGAATCAAATCCTATATCTTGCATCGGTTGTGGGCAATGTGTTGATGTATGTCCTTATAATGCTATAGAACTTGTAGTTGCAATAAAAGAATTTGAAGATATTAATATCTCTACAAACAAATCATTTATCAATCCTGCTTTATGTAAAGGATGTGGAACATGTGCTGCAACATGTCCTAATGGTGCAATTTCCATAAAACATTATGATTTTGATCAAATTACAGCGATGATAGAATCATATTTCAATCCCGAGATTTTAGTATTCTGTTGTAATTGGTGTTCTTATGCTGGCGCTGATTTGGCAGGAGTTTCTAGATTTCAATATCCTCCTAACATGCGAATTGTTAGAGTAATGTGTTCAGGAAGAGTAGATCCTTCATTTATCTTAAAAGCTTTTAAAGATGGTGCTGATGGTGTGTTAGTCAGTGGTTGCCATATAGGTGATTGTCATTATATATCAGGAAATGAATATACAAAAGAGCGGTTTGAGAGACTCCATGAGATAATTATTAAGCAATTAGGAATTAATGAAAAAAGATTAAGGCTTGAATGGGTAAGTGCTTCTGAAGGTAAACGTTTCGCAGATTTAATCACTGAATTTACTCATCAAATCAAAGAGTTAGGACCTTTTGAATCAGCTTCAAATTAAGAGAAATTATTAATTAATATAATTGATTCTTCCCTCTAAAAGAATATTTCTTGAAGAATTTCCTATAATAATTAAAAATTCTCCATTCTCAACTTTCCATGTTTTTGAATTTTCGTCAAAGAAGATAAGATCCTTTTTCCCTAATTCAAAATTGATTTTTATCTTATCACCCGCCTCAAGATATACCTTCTTGAATCCTTTTAATTCTTTTAATGGTCTTTTAGAGGTACATTCTACATCTTTAATATATAATTGAACAACTTCAGAACCAGCTCTTTTTCCCGTATTTTTTACCTCTAATTCTACTTTAAATTCCTCTTCCCCTGATATTTGCGTTTTATCAATACTTAGATTCTCAAATTCAAATGTCGTATAAGATAGACCATGTCCGAATGGAAATAATGGATCTATATTAAAGGTATCGAAATATCGATATCCGACAAAAATCCCTTCTTCGTAATAAACTTTATCTTGATGGTTTGATTTAATGATAATTCCCTTATTATGTTTTAAAATCTCAATATCTCCTTCTTTTATCGAGCTCCAATCTTTTAATCCAGGATAAGTTCTAAATGATTTATGAGCAGGTGAATCTTGAAGATTTTTAGGAAAAGTTATAGGTAATTTTCCTGATGGATTGACATCACCGAAAAGAATATTAGCAATTGCATTTCCTCCTTCCATTCCAGCATACCACATCATGACAATTCCAGGTACTTGATCTGCCCAATTATTCATTTCAATTGGATTGCCACCTATTAGTACTACAATAGTTTTTTTATTTTGTTTAACACAATTGTTAATTAAATTAATTTGTTCTTTAGGTAATCCTAAAATAATTCTATCTTTATTCTCTCGATCCATATATTTTCCATGACTTAATCCTGCAAATATTACTACTGCGTCTGCTTTTGAAAGAGATTTTGTTATTTTAATCCTTTTTTCTTTGCATTTTAATTTCATTCCTTTGAGCGGAGTTATCTCATATTTAGCTCGAACAGTAGAACTCCCCCCTCCTCTTGAATGTTTTTTCTTTAAATTTGGTCCTATTAATGCTATGCTTTTGATGTTCTCATTATCTAAAGGTAATATATTATCTTGATTTTTTAAAAGTACTATACCTTCTTCAGCAATTTTTAAAGCAAGATTTTGATGTTCGACTGTATTCCTATTCCCAGGGGGAATATTTTCTTCTTTATCAAGCATTCCTACTAAAAAACATACTCTCAAATAACGCTTTATATTGTCATTAAAAAAATCAATTAGTTTTTCTTCTTTTTCTAAGGCTTTTTTGATCCTTCTTTTCCTATAGCAAATAGCGAAAGGCATTTCAAGAGATAAACCTGCCTTAATGCATCCTTTTGTATCTGTAAAGCGTGTTGCAAACCAATCAGATACTAAAAATCCCTTGAATTTCCATTCATCCATTAAGGTCTCTCTTATTAAATTATAATGTTCACATCCATAAATTCCATTTAATCTATTATAACATGCCATAAATGACCAAGCATCTGCTTCCTTAACTGTCGCTTTAAATGCAGGATAATATATCTCTTGAAGTGCTCGCTCTGATACTTCAGTACTTATCTTATACCGGTTATATTCTTGATTATTAGCAGCAAAATGTTTTATACAAGTTGAAATTCGCTTACTTTGAACTCCTTTGGTTAATTCAACG
>JBHLME010000098.1:0-16741 GCA_048938445.1 Promethearchaeota archaeon
AAATTTAAGAAATTGTCATGAAAAATTATTTAAATCATTAAAATAAATAAAACCTATAAAAATTTTTAAATAAATAATTGTAAAGATATACATTTTTCGAGATTGATAAAAAATGCGAGAAGAAACAGATTATACTGAAGCAATTGAAGCATATAAGAACGATAAATACGTCATTCTTGAGCCATGGGGAAGAAGTATTGATCACTTGCGCTTGACAATTATTGGAAAGGAAAAAACCGCTTATGGGGGTGGTAAATTCATTTTTGAACTTAAATTTCCAGAAAATTATCCATTTCAACCTCCTTATTCCTATGCTGTCACACTAATGTGGCATCCTAACATAGATTCGAGCATTCCTCCGGGAAAACTGAATATATGTCTCGATCTTATTAATCCTGATCTTGTAGGTAAAGTGGACGCATCAACCGGGGCTTCGGGATGGACCCCAAGCAAGACTTTAACTAATATAATAGAAGCTTTAAAGGGCATGATGCATGTAGAACCTCCATTCTTTAATCCTGGTGACCCTTTGAATCACGAAGCAGGAGAGCAATATTTTAGAAATCAAAAGAAATTCTTTGAAAAAGCTAAGAAATGGACAGAGAAGTATGCGATGGATTAGCGCAAAACGGGTCAAACGAGGAAAACATAGAAGATCTAAGCGATTTGGTGAATCTCCTTGGACTTGAAATGTTATAATCGTTTTTTTTTACTATCTTAATTTTAAGTTGATATTTTAAATTAATTCAATTTTAATTATTAAAGCAGTCCGAATTAATAAACAGTAAAATGAAAGAATTAAAAGAAATCCTATATGAAAAAAAAGTTATAGTTTTTGACTTGGATGGGACAATTATTAAATTAAAAGTAAATTGGAGTGATTTACGGAGAATCTTAAGTGAAAGATATTTTACTTTATATGGTGAAAAAAATGATTTTAAAACAGTTACCGAATGTTTTAATAAGATAATTGACCGAAAAGATGAGGTTGAATTGCTAAGGTTCTTCCAAATTGTTCAAGATTATGAATTAAAAAGTATTAAAAATAATGAATTAATTGAAGAAACGGCATATTTTATCAATAACCTTGAAAAATTTGGAGTAAAACAGAATACACATTTAGCTATTTTATCACTTAACATGCGAGAAACAATAATAAAATCATTGACTTTAGTTAATTTAAATGAAAAGTTTAATTATATTTTAGGAAAAGAAAATGTCCGCAATTGGAAACCTCATCCTGAAGGTTTATTAAAAATTCAAGATCACTTTGCTGAATCAAGTGAAAACATGATCTATTTTGGAGATCTAAAAAAAGATATTCAAACAGGCATTAATGCTGGTATTGATGCATTTTTCATAGAAGAATTAATTGATCTTGTTAATGAAAAAAGAAGCTGAACTAAAAAATTTAAGTCTTTACTACTTTTTCTAATACTTCTATTACTCCATCAGATTTAAATGGTTTTCTTACAAATCCTTTTACTTCTTTTGGTGTTTCATTACCTAAAGTTTCCTCGTTTATCGTTGATACTATTAAAATAGTTGCGTTCTTATCAAATGATAAAATATGTTTAATTGAATCTATTCCTCCCATTACTGGCATTATAATGTCCATGGTGACAATATCAGGTTTGAGTTCTTTATATTTATCTATTGCTTCTTCTCCATTCGATGCTTCTCCTATTACTTCACAAAAATCAGTAGCATTTATGATTTTCTTTAACATTGCTCTAGAAAATGAGGAATCATCAACAACCAAAACGGATTTTTTAGTCATGCTATATACCTATGGAATAATATTAGTAAAATTATTTAAAAAGCTAGTAAGGATTATTTTATTTAAACATTTTTAATACGAAAAAAATATATTGAATTATTTTAAAAATAATTCTAATTATTACATGAATTTGATGATTACGTTATATTTATTGATTTCTGATTCTTCTTTTGCTTTTCCTAATGGTGTTAGAGAAACTGTATCATTGCTTCTTAATTTTAACTCAGCTTGTAGATTAACATTAAAATCTTTAAATATAGGATTATTTGAATTGGGATCCCAATAAATTTCTTTTGTCATTGGATTGGTAATCATCCATTCTTGAGGATTCAAGGGAATCTCGATCTGTTCCATTGCCCAAAAGATTTTACTAAGGTCTGCGTTAAATTCAAGAACTATTTGAATATTTTCTTCACCTTCAATATTTCCACAGGCAAGACAATCTTCTCTTTTACTTATTTCTAATGCCTCAAATATTCCATATACCCCATTATAATTTAAATAAGGTGGATCCATGGGAGGTCCAATATTTCTCCCATTTACCCGGAATAATAACTTTAATGCTTCTTGAGTTTCGATACTTGAAATTATAGAACTTACTGACTGAATTGCAGCAATTTTATTTCCTAAAATATTTTCCATTTCCTCAAATTTGTAATCAGGACCAAAAGTACTTTTAATGTTTTCTTTCCATTCTGTAATTTCTGCTTCAGACATTTCTGCTAATTTTTCATCTGATACATTTTCTTTAAAAATTCTTCCCCTTAACTGCTCAAGTTGTTCTTGTGCTAATTCCATTAGCTTCATGACTTCTTCATCATTATTCAAATCAGGTTTATTGCCAAATTGTTTTTCATAATCTACTTCTGCTTTAATGACACAATGATTTCTATTTCTTGGTAAACCCTTTAAAGTACACGCTGCAACTAATTTATCGTCTGCAGGTGGTATTGGAACTACACAACGGTAACATGGTGTTTGATCTAAAAGTTTAGGTGCAAATTTTTCATCGAATTCGCCTTTTATCCTTTCTCTTATCTTATTTATTATTGGTTGAATTATATTTTCTCTTAATTTATCAATTTTTTCCTCTAATTCACCAATCATTCGTTCTGCTTCAAAATATTCAGGATATTCTTCTTCATTGAGATACCATAGTTCTGTTTCAACGATTTTATCGATTTCACTTTCTCTATCTTTATATTGAATTCCTGATTCTTCTGGAATTACAATCTGAACATGTCCTTCAAATCCTACAGTTCCTCCCTCAACCATAGGTTTCTTCATTCTCAAGCAAATTTTATTGAGGTCTAATCTTGCATTAAAATTATCTAATGCAGCAATTACAACATCAGCTTCTTCATATACTGACATGGGTAATTTTTGTAATTTCTCAAAGTGATATTCAACCTTTAAATATGGATTCATATCCTTTAAACGTTCAGCGGCTACTTCTGCTTTAGGTCTTCCCTCATCTCCAGGACGAAAGAGCATCTGTCTCGATAAATTGGAGGTTTCAATTGTATCTAAATCCACTAATACTAGTTTTCCGATGCCCATTAGCGTAAAGTCCTTAGCAATCTCACAACCAAGTGCCCCTACTCCAATAATTAATATACAGGCATGATCAATAACATCTTGATCCCATCCTTCGATTAATTGTTGACGAGCAAACATCCGGGATTTAAAAATTTGGTCCTTTTGTTCTATCATAATAAAATCGTGTTAAAATAATATTATTATTAATATAATTCTTTCATGTGAATTTAAATTCTTTTTATTCAATTAATAGAATTTGCAATATATCAAAGATATTTTATAATTTGAATTTTATCTTATATTTTATATTGATTTTTTACTTTGTATTTTATTTTTCATCTTTCTTTGCTACTTTTTTAATCATACGCGTGATATCCTCTAATTCTTTCATCTCTTTTACCCTTTCTAAATCTTCTTGTTTTTTCTTCTCCTTTTCTTCAGCTTTTGCTAACTCTGCCATTAATTCTTCTCTAAATTTTATCATTGCCCTCATATTTTTTCTAAACACTTTCGCTTCTATAGCAATTTTTTCTTGTTCTTTTTTCTCTAATAACACTTGCTTTTTCTGTTTTTCTTCTATAATTAATGTAATTTCATCTGTAAATGTTCCAATCTCATCAACCATCACCTCTTTCTGCTCATCTTCTCTTCTTCTTCGCTCATCTTCTATTTTTCTCTTCTGTTCTAATTCTCTTTGTTCTTCTTGAATTTCTTCAAATCTTCTTTTTAATTTTTGTTCTAATAATCTTGCGCTCTTTATTTCAGCATTGATATAATCAACTTCTTTATCCCATCCAATTTCTTTGAACTTCGTTTTCGCTTCATTATATAGTCCATATGCTTTATCAAAATCATATTTGATCGCATGTTTTTTGCCTTCATCAATCAGTCTTAATCCTTCGTCTCTTATTTCATTATCTGATCTCCTTTTTTCAAGCATCATTTCATACTGTATCATTTGTTCTTCCCTCTCCTTTTCATAAATCGCTCGTCTCTGACGACTTTCATCCTGAAATATCTCATATTCTTGTTGTCTTTTTATCCTTTCTTGCTCTTCAAATTTTTGGTTTTCAATTAGCTTTACTTTTTCTTGCTGCAAATCCAGTATTAGTTCAGATATTTGTTTTATCTCTGGTTCCCAACCAACGTGTTCTTCCAAAATGGTCCTTGCTTGCTTATATAAAGATATTGCAGCGTCATAATCAGGAGGAGGCAACTTTAAAAAAGGTTTTGCCTTTTCTAATAAAGAATATGCTGTTTCTCTATAACTTGCTTTCTCTTGAGCAATTTTTATTCTTTCTTGTTTAGCTAATTGTTCAGCTAATTTCTTTTCTCTTTCTTGTATTTGACGTTCTTCAATTATGGCTTCTAATTCTTTTTCTTCTTGTAAACGTTTTAATTCTTTTTGAAGTTCTCGTTCTTTCTCAAATTCTGCTTGTTTTTTAAGTGTATTTACTTTTGTCATCATCTCTTTTATAGTATCAGTAGGAAATTGCATTTGGTGTAATAATATTTCCGCTTTTCGATATTTTTCCAAAGCTTTATTATATTTTCTAATTTTTAACAGATTTTCTGCTTCCTCCAATATAGAAAAAGCATTATCTTTCTGTTTTTTAAGAATTTTCTCTCTTTCTTCTAATTTCTTTGTTATTATTTGTCTTTGTCTTAGTCTTTCTTTTTCTTTTATATTATTCTCAGCAATTTGTTTTTGAAAATTAGCTTCCTCTTTTTTTAATTGAATTTTTAATTCCTTTTCTCTTTCTTTAAGCTTTTCTTGTTTTGCTTTCATAGATTCAATTTTTTGAATCATTTCTTGAATGATTATTACCGGATATTGTATCTCATTTAAAATTAACTCCGCATTTCGATACATTTCAATGGTTTTATCATAATTCCCTCTTCTTATATCTAATTCTGCATTTTCTAAAATTTTAAATGCCTCTTGTCTTTTAAGTTCAGCATGTTGTTGTACTTCTTCTTTTTCTTTTAATAACATCTCTTTTTGTCTTTGTTTAGACTTTTCTATCATGAGTTCCTTTGCGATTTGTTTTTGAAATCTTTTTTCTTCATTTAATCTTTCAATTTCCTTTTGCAATTGCTCTTGTTTGAAAAGATTATTTTGTTTGATTTTTAACTCAAGTGTTTTTATTGAAGTTTCAATCAACGGAAATTCGTCTAACCATTGAATTTCAGCAAAAATGAGTCCTGCGTTTTGATATGCATTTATCGCTTTCTCAAATTCTCCTTTGTTGATGTATTTTTGGGCAGTATCTAAAATTTTAAAAGCTTCATTTTTTCTCATTACATTATACTGTAACTCATCTTCTCTGGCTAATAACGCTATTTTCTTCTTTTTTAAATTCTCGCGTTCAATATTTAATTGTTTGGAAACTTGTGCCTGAAATTCTATCTCATCCTTTTTTCTTTTTTCTAACTTTTGTTTCTCTATCAGTTCTCTTTCTGCTCTAGATTTCTTTAATTGCTGAATACTCGCAAGAGATGTTTTTATAGTAGAGGTATGCATGTTCCAATCGGGGCCTAAAATATTAATTAATTCTAAAGCCTCATTATATTTTGAAATAGCAGCCTCATAGTTCCCTTCATTTTGTAAGAAGTTATCTGCATCATTTAATAAACTGTAAAAATGAGATTCTAAAACTTCTTTTTCCGCTTTCTTTTCTTTATATTCCCTTTGTCTTATTGAAATTTCTTGAGATGTTTGTATAACTTCATCCTTTTGTTTTAAGGAGATTGATTCTTGTAAAGTTTTTAGATCTTGTTGCTTTTTAACTAATTTTTGGGTTTCTTCTATTTCTTTTTGTTGATTATTTTTAATATTTTCTATAAAATTTAAAATTGGTTGAATATAAGAATGCCATTCAATAGTTTCTAACAGGTGTATTGCTTTTTCTAATTCCTTTATGGCAAGATCATATTTCTTCTCCTTTTCCAGTCTTTTTCCCTCATCAATAAAATAAAAAGCTTTTTCTTGTATTTTTTCTTCTTCCTTCTTTTTTTCATCAAATTCTCGAATTTTTGTGATATTTGAGTCTAAATATTGACTTTCATTAATAGATTCATCCAAATTTTGTTCTTGCACGATTTCTATAGGTTGAGCTTGAAATTCTTCTATCTCTTCTCTATTTCTTTTGATTTTTTCAATTATTAATTTAATATTCTGTGTTTGTTCGACCCAACCAATTGAATTTAGTAATTTCATTGATTCTTTATAATGATTGATAGCTTCATCAAAATTTTTCTCTCTTTCCAATTGATTTGCTTTATCTAAAATCTTAAAAGCTTTTTCCTGAGTCTCTTGTTCTTTTTTTTTCTTTACTTCATACTCTCTAACACTAGAAGTACTCTTTGCAATCGTTGGTTTAATTTCAATTTTAAAATCTGTTTGAGGAATGGATATTTCTTCTTTCTTTTCAATGATTTTTTCCTGATCAATCACCTCTGCCAAATTAACAGCTTTTGACTTTAAATGTTCTAATTGCTGTTCGCTCCAGCCCGCTTTTACTAATAAAGTTATTGCAGAAACGATATTAATGACAGCATCATTTAAATTTCCCTCAGATTCAAATTTATTTGCACCATCAATCAAAGAGTTCGCTTGAGTTTCTAACTGTTTTTTAGATTCTACTTCCTCTTCCTTATGGATTTTCTCTCCTTGGCTAATAATTTTCTTTATTTCTTCTATTCTTGAATATAACTCATTAATTCTCTCTGATAAATACCCACTTTGTCTTAAATCTTCAAACGCTATTTCATAATTTTCTAGAGCTTTTCCCCAATCTTTTGATTCTTCAAATTTTTCTGCAACTTCTAAATATTTTAAAGCTTTCTGGGCTAAATCAAGTCGTTTTTCCATTTTCAAGTAAACTCTTTTTTAATGAATTTAAAATAATTCAAATAAGTACACTAAGATAAAATAAGTCATTATTTTATAATAATTATCAAAACTTAATAATTGAACTTATCTAAAATTTTTTTAATTAAATATTGACCATCTTTTAAGAAGCTTAAAATTAAATATAAATATTCAAATTATTATTTTATAAAAATATATAAAATCGAAATATATTAATTTTATAATTAAAGTATTTTAAAAATAGATAAACAATTAAATACGATTTTAGATATTACATTATATATTAAATTAAAAAAAAAATATGTGAAATTTAATGTCAAGTTTCAAACTTAAAGTATTACTTACTGGTGCTGCCGCAGTTGGTAAAACAAGCCTTGTCCAACGTTTTATTAAGCAAAGATTTGCCGCGAATTATAAATTGACTGTTGGTGTAGACATTTTAACAAAAGATGTAGAATTTCGCCCAGGAGAAATTGCAACTTTAAGCATATGGGACATCGGTGGTCAGCAAAGGTTTGAATTTATTAGGTCAACATTTTACAAGGGCGCTGCAGGAGCTTTATTAGCTTTTGACCTTACGAGAGAACAGACTTATCAAGAAACTAGAAAATGGTTGACAGAAATAAGGCAATTTGCAGGAGCAGACCTCCCTTTTGTATTTATTGGAAATAAAGCAGACTTGATCGAAGATGTTGGAGAAGTCATTGACAGAAACGAAGCTCGTGCTTTTGCTGAAAACGAAGGTAGTATTTATATCGAGACTTCAGCTAAAACTGGCGTCAACGTGGATGAAGCTTTTACAGAATTAACTCGAAGAATCATTGATTCGAGAATATAAATAAGTTAAAATCCTATTTTTCTAAGTGAATACGTTTTATATTTTAATTCTTATCTTTTATAAAAAAACAATCTATAAAGTTGATATTCTAAGATCTAAGTTCTATCGACTTTATAATAATAAAAAAGTTATATAAATTAAGTTTATATTCTATAATTTCTAACTATCGAGGCACATTCCCGTATCAAAATTTTCGCAGAGTTCGTTATGGATAGCTTGAATTGCATCAATTAATTTACTTCTATCAATAACAAGAGAAAGATTCAATTCCTCAAAACTTTGTGAAATTGCTTTCACATTTACTCCTTTTTTGTCCATTGCTTCGAAAATTGTGGTTTTTGTCCTGTTTTCGAGAATTTTTGAACCGGTGATATTAATAACTGCCACATCTTCAGATTTTATTTTGAAAAAATCCTTGAAATATTTACTATTCATGAGGGCAGAAATAGCTTTCTGTGCGTCTTCATTTTTTACGACGAAAGATGTACTTATTTCTGACGCACTCTGAGAGACTAATGATACACTAATTTCATTCTTGGCCATTAATTTAAAAATTTTTGCTAAAACACCTGGAACATCAACCATAGAACCAGAAATAATTGTTATAATAGTAGCTTCTTCTATCGCTGAAACCCCTTTAATTTCTTTAATATCTGTTATATCTGAGATACGTGTATAATTGACTTCTTCTTCAGGATTATCAAAATTTCTAATTTCTAGCGGTATTTTATTCTTTTCCAATGCTTCAAGGCACTTTGGATGAAGAACTTTAGCTCCAAAATTCGCAATTTCCTTTGCTTCATTATAATCAATATGTTTTATCAGAGAAGAATTTGGCACGTATTTTGGATTAATCGCGAGTAACCCATCTACATCTTTCCACAAAATCACTTTAATGTCCTTATCAATTCCAACTTCATAAAGGGAACGAGCTAAAATTGTCGCCGTATAATCAGATCCTCCTCTACCTAATGTTGTGATATAACCAATCTTATTTCGACCAATGAATCCAGTAACGCAAAATATGAAATTTTTTGCTTCAGTTTCTAATACAGGAATAATCTTGTCACGTATTCTATTATTTGTTAATTCATATAAAGGATAAGCATTATTATAATTATCATTCGTTATAATTATTTTATTAGCTGGGATGTAAACAGCATCTAATCCTTTACTCTGTAGATATTCACTTAATATATAAGTTGATAGTATTTCCCCAAAGCTTGATACATAATCAATATAATATGGCTCTAAACCAAATTCTTGTATATCAGCGAACACATCATCTAATTCACTTAATTTCTTATCAATCCAATCCTTTGCTCTTCTATAATTAAGTGTATCTTCTGGAATTATTTCTTCAATCACGTCTATATGTCGCTTTTCAAGTATTGCAATATTTTTATCTATATCAGACCGTCCATTTTCTTTAATTAAATGTGCCGTATTTAATAATAAATCCGTGATACCATTAAATGCTGATGCTACATAAAGCTTTTTTGAATCTTTATATAATATAGAAATTTCATAAATCTTGTTAAAAGCTTTATCATTGACTAAACAACTACCTCCAAATTTCATAATCACTATAGGCATTAATCTCCACCTTATGAAGAACCTTTATATTATATTCTTTGAATTTTAATTACTAAATATAGTTTTTTAAATATGAGCTAATAGCTGAGAATTATATGAAAGTTATTCAATTAATCATGTACCATTAATTTAATGAGTTTTGCTATATTTTTTTGTATCTTGCTATTAACATCTACAAGCACAATTCCTTCGGGAATTGGATTCTTGGAATCAGTTATAGGCGGTTGACCATAAAACACTAAATTCTTCACTTTTTTATCCAAAAATATTTCTATAACCAAAGGTAAGACTAATAAATCTTCTTCTCCTTCAGTTATTTTCAGTAATGTTCTATTATTCGAATTTATTATTTTTTTTAAAAGAGAAAAACTTTCTTTTCTTATAGTTCCTTGTGGATTTTTAAATTCATATGTCTCTTCAAAAAATTCTTCAAATGAGATTTTTATCTTGTTTCTTTGAGTTTTTTCATCAATAATACTCAATTTAATAAATGATTTCAGAAAATCATTATTTAAAAAATCTTCTGTCACTATATCTCCTACGGTATATAATTTTAAAGAAAATCCAGAATTTAAATAATTTCTTAAAATGTTTTCTACTTCGGAAACTGTATCTCCTCTCGTTCCTGAAATAAGTTTTCCTAAAGGTCGGGTAAATTTATATCGTTCTTCTTTTGGAATTCTGAAACCTTTCATGCTTAACAATAAGTATAGTTTTAGAGATTTTAAAAAGTAATTGTATGAATGATTAATCTTCATTTTTATGAGTAATAAAAATATTAGATAGTTCATTCTAATATAATAATGATCGATCTTCATCTGCATTCAAATAATTCGGATGGATTAGACTCACCTTCAAAGCTAATTGATATTGCTTTGAATTCAGATAGGAATTTAAAAGCTATAGCTTTAACTGATCACGATTCTATTGATGGTCTAGCAGAATTTATGTCCTGTGGTGAAGATAAAAGAATTATTACCATACCTGGCATTGAAATATCAATCCAGCATCAGCCAGAAAGAGGATTTAAAGACATTCATATAGTTGGTTTAAATATAGACTATACATCTAATGAATTAATCAGCGCTCTTAAAAAACAATTAAGAGGGAGAATTGAACAAAAAGAAAGGATATGTGATCGTTTAAGGGAAGAATTTAATTTTAAAATATCCTTTAATGAAGTAAAAAATCTAGCTGGAAGTTATTCACTAGGGAGACCCCATATTATTGAGGTTTTGATTAATAACAATCCAAAAAGAGTTAAGGAATATACTAAAAATGAGCTATTTAAATTAATTAGTATAGGTGGAGAAGCATATGTTTTTAGAGAATTTGAGCTAAATTTAGGAGAAGCAATTAATTTAATTGAAGCCGCGGGTGGAATTCCAATATTAGCACATCCAGGAATATATGAAGTTAAAGATAGAAAAAAATTTCTTGAGATGTGTATAGAATTTGGTATCAAAGGTTTGGAAATTGAATATACTTATTCAAAAAATAGACCATATAATAATACAGAAAATGCAGAATGGGTTCAAGAATTTCTACCAAATTATTATCGACAGTTAGCTGAGAGACATGATCTTTTAAAATCAGGAGGGTCAGATTACCATGGAGGGAAAAAAGGAATTAATATTGGTGAAGCAAATGTTCCTGATAAGTATTTAAAAAGTTTCATTTAATCTTTAGAATGTTATTTTAAACCGACTATTATAACATTTTTTCGAGCTCTGAGATTTGTGCAACTAATTTCTCTTCAACAGCTTTTAATTTTTTAATCTTCTCATCATATTCTTCTTTAGTGATTTCACCGGTTAATTCTTTCATTTCAAAATCTAAAGACATTTTTGAAATATTAGCTCTCTTTATTTTTAGGTCAGTTAAAGTTTTTTGAATGTTATCTCTTTGTTCTTGATCTGATATACCAGTAGGCTCAGGTTTACTTGGTAATTTTGTAAAATCGGACGATGGTTTTGCAGGTGTTTCAGGGACATCAGGTTTATCAGGAGGCATTGTTAAAAATGGTTTCTCTTGTTCTAATGATTGTTTTTCAGTCTTCATGAAAGGTGTGGATGATTCAACAGGTTTAGGTTTTTCTACTGTTGGATTGGTGACATGCCCATAAGCAGATGTTTTTAACTTGTTTTTTGCGTCTTTAGGAACGTGTAAAACTTGTTTTGGTTTATCTTTTACTATGAATTCTTCAGGATTAATTGGTAATTTCGATGTTCCTTCGGAACCTTGAGATAATTGAGGTGGGGTAGGTGGGGGTTTCATCTTAGGTTTTTCTGGTAATGCTGTTAGTTTTTCATTTTCATCTTCAAATGCAACGGGGAATTCAACACTTTCTGCCATAGGTTTTTCTGGTAACGCTGTCAATTTTTCACTTTCATCTTTGGATGTAATGGTGGGTTCAACACTATAACCGATAGGTTTTTCTCTATCTTTATGTTGCGTGTCAATTTCAGGAGTTCTAATCACTTTAGGTGGTTCAGCTACTTTAGGAGGTTCAATACTTGCTTTTTCTAGCATGTTTTTAATCTTTTCTGCTTTATTAAAGAATTCTTTACTTAATACATCATCTCCTAAATCTATGCATAAATCTCCTATTTTTTCAAATAATTGAACTGCTTGCTGGAAATTACCAGTTTCTAATGCTATTTTAGCCTCTTCCGTTAAATTATCCCTTTCTCTAAGTGGCTTTAGAAGGGGTGATACATTTGCGCTCATTTCTAACACATCAGCGATAATTGTTATCATTTTTTCACGATTTTCTGCCCTATTAGCAATCATGGAATAAGTCTTTAAACCTAAAATTTTTTCTATCGTCTCAGGAGTCATGGCATCAGGTAAATCTTGTTTATTTCCAATTACTGCAGTATGTGCATTTGGTGCTTGTTCTTTGATTAATTCCAAGAAAAATTTACTTTTTTCAACGTTCTCTATTGTAGAATCAGTAATTAATAATACAGCGTCACTACCTTTTATAAAATTAGTCCAAAGATAACTAAATTGTTCTTGGCCTGCAAAGTCCCATAAACTAAATTGTAATTTACCAATCTTAATTGTTGCAATATCTCCAGTAATAGTTGGTACATGTTGCATTGGTATTTCCTCTGCTTTGATAAGCCTTGTTGTCGTAGTTTTTCCAACTCCAGAAAATCCGCATAAAGAAATTTTTGGTTTAAGATTCCGATGAATTGCGTCTATATTTGGATCAAATACTTCAAAGGTTTTTATATCGCATTTTTCTCCTATAATATCTCCGAATAAGTTTATAAATTCTTTCTTGCATTTTGTTAATTCCTTTTTAACATAATCAAATTTATCATTCAGTCCAGTTATAAAGAGGATAATTAAATCATGTTCTTTATCCGTTATATATGAAATTCTAAATTTGTAATAATCATGAAATTCTAATTTCTGTTCAGTAGATCCTCTTCCAAATATATCTTCTCTTATCTGTTTAAAATGATTTTCAAATACATCATCAGCTAATGCCTTTCCAAATTCTCTTCTATAGAGGAGTTCTTCATTTTTATAAATATAAACTTGTCTTAAAATATCTAGTCACCTTATGATACTGGTGTTTTTTTTCTTCTCTCAATTTGAGATATATTTTATAAGATCTTTTATGATCGAATATTTTTTTTCTTTATCCTCATCTTCTTTTAACGTTTCTTTTATTTTTTCAATATCTTGAGAAAAATCAAAGGTAGTAAATGCATCTAACTCTTTTTCAATCACTTTTTGTTCCAAATTATTAAGGAAAACGTTAACACCCGGCATGAATTTTGCCATATTGATGCTTAAATCTAATTTTGAAATTAATATTAATTTTTTACTGAAAGTAAATAAATAATTATGTTTTTGTGAAGCTAGGGTAAAGTAATCGATATGTTGTAAATTTAGTTCATTTGCGATTTCATTACTATTATTGATAAATTCTAAAATATTATTTGGGACAATTTTTCCTTTTGAGAATTCCTTGATTGCTGATCCCAAAACAATACCATATTTATTTGCAATAGCACACTCCGTCTTTAATTCGGATTTTAGTTGTTGAATGATTTCATCAAAATTAGTATCTTCCATTATAAAGAAACCGTTTTTTTATATGTTAATATAAGAAAAATTATTTATATTTTTCCTATCTAAAATTTTTAAGTACCTCTATTTCTTATACCTTAAATAATAAAAACACTTCATCATGATACAAGTATTTGAAGCAAAAGGATTAATATTCTCTTTTAATATTTAAATTAAAGAAAGATTTGATCTAATTAAAAGTATGAGATCTTAACTATATGATGAAATACCACTTTTTTGAAAAAGAATCAGATATTACAATAATTTCGGAATCAAAATCTGCTATATTAAAAGCTAAAGAAGAATTTTATCATCATAGAAGGATTTTAGAAAGATATATTCAAAAAGATAAGCGATTCTTAACCTCATTCTCACCCATCAAAGTGAATTCAAACGAAAAGATTCTAAAGTTAATGGAGAAAGTTTCGTATGCATGTGATGTTGGACCAATGGCTGCTGTTGCAGGGGCCTTAGCAGATTTAATGTTAGATGTGATGAAAATGAAAGATGATTCTGGATTAATTCTGGCAAAAAATGCATTAGTTGAAAATGGTGGTGAGATTGCGATAGACTCAGAAAAGTCTATGAGAATTGCATTATATGCTGGTAAAAATGAATTGAATTTAAATATTGGATTTCTTATTGAAAAAAAGGATTGTCCAATAGGAATTGGAACCAGTTCTGCTACAGTAGGACATGCAATTAGTTTGGGTGAAGCAGATGCTGTAACAATATTTGCAAATAATGCCGCCTTAGCAGATGCTGCAGCAACTAGAATTGCTAATTTGGTGAAAGGCACAGATATTGAAAAATCAATTAAAAAAGCATTAGATGCTGTTGAAGATATTGAAAACGTTATTGGTTGTTTCATATCTCGAGAAAATAAAGTTGGGCAAGTTGGAAAAATACCAAAAATGATAAAAATCGAAGGAAATAAATCAGAGATAATAAAGGAAAAAGATGCTTTATTTCCCGGAAATTATGAGATTTTTAAATAATAAGATATATTTTTTCTCACTTTTAATAAATTTTTAAATTTACTTGATATTTTTGATTATACCAGTGTAAATAATCCCTTAAACCTTCTTCTTGATTATATTTTGGTTCAAATTTGATTAGTCTTTTAGCTTTAGAGATATCTCCATAGCTATGTAGAATATCTCCTGGACGGGGCTCCATATATTCAATTTCTAAGTCCTCTTTCCCGGTTAATTTTAACATTAATCTTGCAAGATTAGTCAGATTTATTGGACTATTACATGAAATATTCAAGATTTCTCCAGCAGCATCATGAATCCCAACTAATAAATTTGCGTGAACGACATCTTTAACGTATGTAAAATCTCTTGAATTCTCTCCATTACCATAAATAATTAAATTTTCATTACGAAGAATTCTTCCCAACCAAATTGCTATAACCCCGCTATAGGGAGAGTCTCTTTGTCTTGGACCAAAAACGTTAAAATATCGCAATGAGGTTGTTTTTAAACCATAGATTTGATGATATACTTTCATGTATGCTTCTCCTGCTAATTTTGAAACACCATATGGAGATATTGGAATTCTTTTCATTTCTTCATTTTTAGGTAAAACGGGAGTATCTCCATATACAGAAGCACTTGAAGCAAAAATAACTTTATCAACATTTTTTTTCCGTGCTGCATTTAAAATGTTTAAAACTCCATTTATATTATTATCATTACATGACTCTGGCATTTTAATTGATTGAGGAACACTTGTAAATGCTGCTTCATGAAATATAATATCTATATCTTCAGTCACATCCAATAAAAAGTTTAAATCTCTCACATCACCTTTTTGGAACTGAAAATTTTTATTTTTCATTGCCTTTTCTAAATTTTCTATTCTTCCATTGAATAGATTATCAAGGCCAATTACATTTGCTCCAATCTCAAGCAATTTATCAGTCAAATTGCTACCGATAAAGCCTGCTGCTCCAGTTACGATGATCTTTTTTTCTTTTAAAGACATTCTTAATTAACTATTTTATAGAACTATCTCTTTATTTAATATTATTTGATAAATGAGTTAAATCTATTAAATTCTTTTTAAATTATTTTTTTTATTCCTTAGAAATTAAATAATTAAATAACCCAATAATATGGTACTTCTACTCCGTATTCACTTGTAGAAGAACAAATTTTATTTAAATATTCCATATTAAAGTATTGCTCCATCTCATCTTCAGTTAATCTTCTATATGTTTCAAATCCTATCATTGAAAGATAATTATCATCTAATATTATAAAAAAATCCATATCATAATAATCTTTTAAAGCTTGCAGTTGATTTACACCATTAGCATCAAAATGATTATCAGGATCAAAAAAGTCATTTACTATATCCAAGAAATAGTGAATTCGATATCCATTAAATGGTATATCAGTTTCATTAAAAGGATAATCATAAAACATAAAAACATATGACATACCAAATTCCGCAAATATAATGTTTTTGTCAGTCATATAATTTGAACTCCATTGAATCGAATATACTTCACGTCTCATTAAACTATATTCAATATCATCAATGTTAACTAACTCATCATAAAAATGTGAGAAAATTGAGAAAGAAATGAGCAATATTATAAATAATTTCATTTTTAAAGTGTTAATCTCTTTGGTTTTTATTAATTTATATAAATAAGCAAGAAATCCAATAACAGCTACGGTCGCAGGTAAAAGAAGTATACGACCCGACCAATACTGGTGAGATATAAAGAGATCAACAATGTAAGCAGCTAACCAAATAAAAGGGATAATTAAAAACCATAAGGCTAAAATTTTGCCTCTTGGTGTTTTTTGATACAAAAACAGACCCCAAATACCAAAAATATATAATAAAAATACATCTAATCCTATTAAAACTCTTGAAGAGTTGAGATCTAAAATTATATCATTTATGAAGAAAAATATTATCAAAAATAATACTATTAAACCAATACTAAGAGGGATGACCACTTTATCTTCAATTTTTTTATAATATTTTTTTTTTTTACCAAATA
>JBHLME010000224.1:0-4035 GCA_048938445.1 Promethearchaeota archaeon
TTCCTTATTTAAATGAATAGAGATTGTATCATTCCATTTTGTTCTTTCCTCTGGATGACCAAAGCCCTCAACAAAAATCTCATCATCTTTAATTATTATTATATTTTTATTTTTAAGACTTTCAATAACTTTATCTGCATGTGAACTCTTCCACTCTGTTAATTCAATTAGTTTTTGAATGGTAAGCTTGTCTTCATCATATGCAAAAGTTAATAACACCTTTTCAGGATTGGTCAATTCAAAAGCAATATCAACAAATACTATCAAATAGAACGTTGGATTTATTTCAATTACATCATTCAGTAATTTTGTCTCTTTCATGATGCTTAATATAGGTAAGATGTCTGAATTTTTAATATTCTTTATATTAAGAAATGCGTGATGTTTCAATCGTTCACTAGGTATGAAATTATGATCGCTTAAATGATTTTCACTTATAATTTGTTTAAATTTCCTTGACATTTTATCATAAAACATCCCAACACCTACACCAATATTCTGTTTTGATATATCGGTTGCCATGGATTCTAGAGATTCTAGCATTGATATGGCGTCTTTCAAGTCTTTAATGTCTTGTATTTTTTCCTCTTCTGTTTTAGGCATGGCAGATCGAAAACCAGAGGTAAATGAAACATATTCTACATTTGCCCTTTTTATGACTTCAAATTCCTTCTCATGAACCTTTCTATCCTCTTCAATCCTTTCAACTTTCTTCTTAACCGTGCTTTCAATATGTTTTTCTGTCTCAGCAATAATCTCAGAGATTTTTGAAAGTTTTTCTTTCATGAGGTCTTTTTTTTCCTCATCTACATATTTATCAAGTAGGTCATCTACAGATTTCTCCTTAATTTCTTCTTCTTCTTTAAAACGTTGTTTCTTTTTATGTCTATGGAAAAAGATGGTTAATATTATAAAGAAACTCGTAAATATAATGACGGTCGTTATTGTAAAAATCATGATTAATATGATAAAATAACTTTATTCTTATAGTTTAATTAACATCATGATTTTATAACTTTTTTTATTTTTTTACAATGTTATTTATATTACATCCATAATTAATGAACAACGACAATAATAATTTTTATTAGGATGACTTCTTTCAATTAAAATATTATACTAATTCTTATTTTTAGCGAGAAAAATGCAAGAAAAGATAATTGCTGATCAAATCCTTGAAAAGATGACTCTTGAAAATGTTTTTACCATACTTAATGATAATCTTTTTGCATTTCTAAATCAAGAAGAAATTGACTATTGTAAAGAACTTCAAGAGTTTTGTCTTGAACTGGATCCTAAAATTGATAAAAGTAAAGATGTATACGTGCTTTATCCAGAATTGGGAAAAAATGGATACATGCAAAGGATAAACAAATGGAGAGATTTCACGCCCTATGGGATGAAAAAAGAGATGCTGCTTGGACTTCATCTTTCTTGTCTAGATAGTCAACTAGAATTGTCAAGATTGGCGAGTGGGATTTTATGTGGGAATCCAACATTTCATTATTTTCACCATGGAGGGGAAAGTTCTGAAATTGAAAAAGTTCAAGATGAATTAATGTCAGGTCAGAAAATTGGATGTATTTGTATCACTGAACCAGAACGAGGTAGTGATGCTGTAAACATGACTACACGTTGCACGAAAGTAGACGATGGCATCATATATAATGGTGAAAAAGTTTTTACAACTAATGGCCCTAAAGCAGATTACTTTGTTGCATATGGAGTTTATGATACTTCAAATCCACGAGGTACAATGGTTCAAGCAATGATAAAACGTGAAATGGGAGTTAAAACAAATCGTTTGAATATTAGTTCTGTTCCACGGGTTCATATTGCTCATACAATTTTTGATAATGTAAAAGTTCCAATGAATTATATTTTAGGAGATGATGGCAAGGGTTATACAAGATTATTTGAAGGGCTTGTCCCAGAAAGATTAGGCATCATAGGATCTGGTTTAGGTATTTGTTGGACAGGGCTCATATATGGAATCATATACACGAATCTCAGGAGACAATTTGGACAAGAAATTGGAAAATTCCAAGGTGTAGGATTTAGTTTATCAGATTTATTAGCACAAATTTCAGCAGCAACCGCTTTATCGTTTTCAGCAGCATCAATATATGATGAAAAAGTATTATTCGCCGAGAAAAAGAGTGGTGCTGCTGAAAAATGGGTTGCAGGAATAAGCTCTCAAGGAAAATACCTTGTATCAAAATTGAGCCATGACGTGTGTTATACCGTACAACAACAGATGGGAGGTATTAGCGTGACTGATAATACTCCTGTTGATGAGCTTACTGATACCAGTAAAATCGAGGAAGTAATTGGAGGAGCGAGAAATATACAGCTTTTTATCATTCAAAACGCACTTAGAAGATATAAAAACATACTCTAATAATAAAAATATTATAGGTTAATTAAAATGAGTGAAGAAAAAATTGGTGTAGGAATGAGGCAAGTAAAATATATAGCCTCTTGTGGGAAATGTCCGAATTGTAACGGTGAATCCGTTCAATTTAAATTACCTCTTGAATGTTTCTTAGAAACTAAAAATGGTAAACTCGATAAAGTCGTTCTTGATTTTCGTCATCCACAATATTGGTTAAAAACAACTGTGACAACATGTGCTAAGTGTGGTTATCAATTTCATTTAAGAGATCACAATGAAAACTTTTATCAAGGTCTTGAAACTTCCAAGAAAGATGAAGGCGATAATTATAACGTTTGGTACTATAATTTTAATGAATATAAAGAATATGAAGATTAATTTTTTATTATATCATTTATTTTTTTTTGAGGATCTTTTTCATTGTTTCCAAATAATAGTTCCTTATTTTTTTTAATAAATTTCCAAGAAAATCCTTTTAATCCCTTATCTTTTATAATTCCAGATATTCCCTTTGGATTTCCTGTACGAGTATATTCAATTTTTGTATTTTGAATGGCTCTTAACGCATTATAAGGTGTTTTGAAAGTATCTATTAATAATTTCGCTTTTTTTGGGCCTATATCTACGAGACCTTCCATTATAAAATAACGTCTTTCTTGGATATTCATTCCTTTAGGTGCTGACCGGCATAACAAAGGCATATCATCCTTTACTTGTTCTCTATATGCGATTCGTTCAATGACAATTGCCGTGTCTTCTATACTTCGTGTAGGAATTACAGAGATTCCGAGTTTATAAGATACAAATGAGAGCGCACCATATATCGAATTAATGTTCATTCCCGTATTCTCGAATACATTATCATTTAATCCCTCTATGATTAAAATAGCGGTATCATACGTTTCCTTAAGCCTTAATAGTTGTTCAAACAAGCGATTATCCTTGATTGAGGCAATAAAATCAAATCCTTCTTTTCTTTCACAAGCGACATCTTTAGTTATTAGAATATCTGCTATATCTAATTGTCGGTTTTCATACGTTATTTTGTCCTTTTTTTTATCTAATAGTTTCATTAATTTCTGTTCTCTATTATCAATTATCACGTGTAATGTTGTGTTATGAGACACATCATACCCTCTTAAATTTAGTAATTTAATTTATTAAAACAATTATCTCTATTTTAATATTATATTCAACCTATAAAAAAGAAAAAATGGCGTTTGTTTATATTATTAATTTTAATAATATTATATCATTATAGCATTCATTTTAAATAAAATAACATCTTAAATTATTGACCTTAATATTATTTGCTCAAGAATCTTAATTTAGAAATATATATAGATTTTCCCTATTTTGGTAATAATTAGCATCCTATTTTGTATATAAATAAATGTAATAAAATAATATAAATATAGTCATTATTACTAAAGCGGTCAATGATAGCGAAGCTAATAAAAAGCCCCCGTATGACCAAAGAGGGGGAATTGGTTCGTTTGGGTAATAATCTATAATTTTACTAAACATGTCAACAGAGAATAACAATACCATTGACATTATAGTAATTAATATTCCTATAATCATTACTATTCTAAGATAACGTAGATATTTCTCTTTAAGCCAATCATTACGTTTATAAG
>JBHLME010000099.1:0-16519 GCA_048938445.1 Promethearchaeota archaeon
CAGTTATTCCTATACATGTTATTAAAGTAGCCCAACATTTTTTTGACATTATCCATATCAGCTTTATTTCGAATTTTGGTATTAGTGTAATATCTCTTTTATAATATATAAATATAATTTTTTCATTGAGTTATGGGCATTTAATTCTGGATTTTAATTTTTATTTTAATATCAAATTTCATATTGTTTTATTAGGAAAAAAGATGATCATCGTGAAACATTGATTTCAAGTAATTTTATGTATATAGAAGTAATATATCGGTATATCTTCAGGTATTATTTTTGACTATAAAAAGATGGGGTAAACAAACTAGTTCATTTTTATATTAAAAAATAATAGCAGCATATGTTTTTAATTCTCTCACTCGTCTCGTTATGGTTATGTGATTCTTTTTTGTTACTTCACATAATTGTTTTATCGTGCGCCTTTCATTGCATAATTTTGACGCGATATACAAGGCACCTGCCGCTACACCCTTTGGTTCTTTCCCAGATGCAACAAATCCTTTCTTTCGTGCTTTTTTAATTATATCTTTTGCTATGGCTCCGCATTTTACAGATAAATTTAAATCTGATTGAAACCTGTCTATGTATTTTTCAGGGGTATAATGCTCCAATTTATATCCCAAATCGGGTAAGACTTCTTTATTAATTAACCAACAATTTCTAATGAATTTCTTTTTGTTGAGCTCTAAAGCGTCAATGAATTCCTCAAGAAAATGGTTGGTTTTGTTTATTCTCGCAGCACAAAATAGAGATGCTGTAATTAAATAAATCCTGCTCCTGCCGATGGCAAGTTTCTTCATAATTGATTTTTTATAAATATCGAGTCCTTCTCGAGCTATTTTATGGGAAATGCTTAAATTTTCCCTAAGAATTTTAAATATGGGGAAGATATACCAAAAGTTATATTCAAATGGATCCGTAAATGATCTTTGGATTTTCGATAATCTCTCAAATTTTTTCACGACGTTTGATGGTAATGCATTTCCTTTTGCATCCCTTTTCCCTTTTACTGTTGTTCGATAACCTATATTAAAAAAAACAGGTTCATTGATCTTTCTCTCATTTATATCTTTTTTATCGTACATTCTTCTAGGAGAAAGATCAAGTATTTTTGAGAAAGCATGTCCACAGTTAATACAGACATTATACCCATTATCACTATGAATATGAGGTAGATCACAACAATAATAGTTCACTTGCTCTTCAAAGAAAACATTGTTGCTATCATTAACAATCATTTGTATACACCAATTAAGACTAGTTAGCTACTATTGATCATATCAAGTGGCTCTATTTAAAACTAAATTCTCTTTTTTTAGATAAAAATCATTTTTTTTATCTAAAATAAAAAATTGATAATGTTCTGTAATTAAAGTTGATAAAAAAAAAATTAAGGAGAGAGCCTAAAATTATTCAATTTTATCAAATATATTTTTTTTTATTTATTTAAAAATAAAAAAATAACGAAAAAGGGCATTCTGGTATGAAAGAAAAAAGATCTAAGGATTTCAAAAAAAAAAAATTATATATAAAAAAAAAATTCATAAAGCATTTTTTTTCAACACTAATTCCAATTCTTTTTGTTAAAAAATCTAAAAAATCTAAATTCAATATTAATAAAATAAATATAATAATTAGAGTAGGAGATCAATTTGTTAATTTAATTAATCTGATTCTATATTGTAATGGATTTTATAAAATTATCTAATTATAAGAAATAATCTATAGAGACCTCTTTCTCTCTAAATCCTATGCGGTCTACTATGAATTAAAATTCATAAAAACATTTTGTACAAACTCTTTTCTTCGCGTATATTCGTCGTGGTACATAACTTATAATCTTGTTCTTATCATCAACTTCTTTAATGGCAAAACCCATTGCTCCGCAGTGGGGACAGATTCTTTTTAATGTACCTTTTGAAGTTTTTAGTTGATATTGTTGTTTCTCTTGAGGAACATGAGATTTGAGTGGTTTGACTCTTGGTATTGAAACTGGATGGGATGTATTAATCGGATTCGATTGTACTTTAAGGACGGGAGTTAAACCAGGATGCTTAATATGATCAGGTGTGATATTGACCCTAACGTCATAAGCGGGGGGTCCTACTGGATCAATTCGAGGGGGACTGGTAGGATCTGGTCCTCTATATACAATTTTGTTTTGTAATTGAGCTTGCAAGCGAGAATTTTCTTCCATTAATTGTTTAATCTGATAATCTTTCTCGTTGATGATGATAGAAAACTTTTTTAGTTCATTTTCTAATTCTTCAATGGTTAAGTTTAATGTATCAATGCGATCTTCGTAATCTTTGTACATTTCATACATCGTGTGGACTTTCACCTTATCTTTTCTTTACTATATATTTTATATAAAGACTAATTAATTTGAATTCCGAAATATATTTAAATATATTCTATTATAATATTTTTTACGTATAAAAATATCAAGTTATTTTAAGAGATCTCATCATTTTATTCATATCTTATTCAGTTTCTTAATTTTAAGACAAAATCCTACTACTCTCTCTAATATTTGAATGTATATTCTTGATAATTGATTACTTCTTTTGGAATAGCATAAATTTTAAATAAAAACTTGGAATAAAAGATGCATATGAAATTAACAAGTAATGATTTCATGAATAATGAATTGATGGATAAGAAATTTTCATATAGAGGTGGAAATATTTCCCCTCATTTGAAATGGGATGACATTCCAAACGATACAAAAAGTTTTGCTCTTTCCTGTAATGATCCTGATGCGCCTATTGGTGATTGGATACATTGGTATGTGATTAATATTCCTAAAAATATTCAAGAAATTCCACAAGGAGGCCCTATTCCGGGAGAAGAATTGAAAAATGATTATGGCCAAAAGGGTTATGGCGGACCGGCCCCACCTAGCGGTACTCACAGGTATTTTTTTCGAATCTATGCACTTGACCAGGAAAAACTTAAAGATGTGAATAAAAAAACATTTCAAGATACAATAAAAAAGCATTCTATAGCTGCGGGAGAACTCATTGGACTTTATAAAAGTTAGATGAACCATGTTGTTAAACTTAAACCACTGAAAATAAAGATGAATAATTGTTACGATTTTACATAATTAACTTTTCATGATAGATAAATATATATAACTGTTGACATGATCCATAAGTAGAGGTCTATCAATTTTCCAGATACGGTAAAGTCTTTTAAGTCATGTTATTTAGGTGCATTACTTTCACATTACGATTGAATAGAAAAAATATTGATCTCAAAAAAAGAAAAAGGTACTTTAAATTTGATGGAAGAACCAAGTTTGGATAATCTTAAGTTAGAATTAAGGGAAAAAGAGAAGGTTATCGAAGAACAAGCAAGAATAATAGAAATATTAAGAGAGTCAAATACATTAATAAAGCAAGTTAATAAAAAAATACTTGATGATAAAGATAATACAATCAGGTTATTGAATGAAAAAATAAAAAATTTACAACGAGAACTCAAAAAATATATTTCTCTGACGATCTAGGGAAAGACGGGTTCCCTAACTAATGTGATTACAGAATCGAATCCAGGAATTACACCATCATATTCAACTAGTCCACGATCTTTCATTTTTTTTAAGATAAGTCTAACACCCTCGAATTCATTCTCACAAGCTTTTTGTAATTCTCCGTAGTTTATTGAATTTTTTTCTTTTAATATGTTTAAAATGAAGTTTTCTTCTTCAGAAAGTCCACTCATAAGTTTTCCTTAAAAATTTTAATATTTAAAGATTTGTTTTTTTTATCCTTTATATTACTATTCTATCTTAGGTTCAGAACTATTAGATATTTCTTCTAAGTATTCGACTTGCTTATCATGAGGTAAAAAAGCCAATTCTTGTTTAATTTTTTTTTTTTTTTTTTTCCTCAATGTCCAATTCGTTAATTCTATCTCTTATATCCGATTTTAAAGTAGTAAATATCCTTGAAAAATATTTTTTAACTATTCCACTTTTTTCTAATTCAAAATCTTCCTTCTCATCACTGGTTTCTGCATTCATAGTTAATTCCTTTTTAAAATTTTATAATAGAATCATTCATATATAAAATTAGAATATAATTTATATTGTATTAATAAAAAAATCAATGAAATTAGTATTAAATTAATTGGAGTCCAATATTTCTAAATTTAATATGTATAAAAAAGTAGCACTTATGATCAGTTGTTCTATTTTCAGGTAGGTTTCTCAATTATTTTAACAAACACTTAACCTCATACATATACCACATATCTCGTTAGAAATAATGAAAAAATAAAAAATAAGATTTTTTTGAATAAAAAATTCCTTTTTTATTTTGATTTGAGTTTGGGTAGGTAAATTCCAAGAAAATAACAGATGAATGTACAATATAGGGAGATCATTCCAATTACAATGAATACAATATTCTGTGTGATTCCAAATGCGGAGATGATGATAAAAAAAAACAAGAAAATTATAGATCCTATTCCCATGATGTTAAGTTCTTTTCTCCGCATTGTGGATTTTTTAGCTATTTTCAGAAAACTGTATCCTAGATGAGCATAAGTTATCATTCCATAAAGGGACATAATGATATATGTTGAAATTCTAAAATCATTTTCCTGAGCTGGAAAATAATTGAATGGTAATAGAATCCAAATAATCACGAATATCCCAATTGCTACTTCTATTAATTTATTTAGCTGCTTAACATCTGCAAATCCAGTATGAAATAAAACGATAAATATTACTCCCGCAATGATAAATGCAAATGCAAATATATTCAGTTGAAAATAGAGATCAATGCTTCCTCCTGCAAGGTATGACACATAATGTCCAATTAAAAACATGATGAATGCCAAAATGAAAGACATATACGACAAACCTAAATAAAGAGCGGTTTTTTGTTTTTGTTTAAAGTAACCTAAAAGGGTACTGATTAAAAATAAACTTAACATTACGTTGAGACCAATAGTAATAATAAACATCAATAAATGTTCAAAAGCATTCATAAAAATCTAATATTGGTCTGATCATTTAAAGTTTTTGTTGTATGGACTTTTATTTAGTATTAGTTAAATAGAAAAATTTTCTTAATTTATGAGGAAAATCATGTTTCTATAATGCCTATATATTACTCAAGTAAATCTATGAATGCACTTTAAATATCATCGAAATTACATATAATTATAAATTTTTTTGCTTATCATCATGGTTCAAATATTTATTAATTGCCCAATCTGTTCTAAAAAGGGCACGATGGATATAGATGAAAATGTTATAACTCAGAATAGTCGGGGGATTACTACCATCTCTGTTTCAAAAGTTCTATGTGAGCATTCTTTTATCGCCTATATTGATAATAAATTTGACGTGAGAGATACCTTCATCACGGATTTAACATTGGAAAGTCCTGAACTTGAACTTGATAATTTAAGTCTTGGAAAGACACCCGATCAAGAGACAATAAATGTTTTTTTGATTACAATTAACTTACATCCCTCAACCCTCACTTATATCTTACGTGCTTGTTTTAATAATGAAAAAGTTTTATTGATTAATAATATAGAAATCGTGCACAAGCATCTGATTAATTTCATGCATTATATATTTGTCAACACCTTTGCAATTAATTTTATGGTAATAAATAGAGTAGATTTTCAAAAAAATAGAAAATTGTTTAAAGATTATCTCATTATTGATGATTTAAGAGTATTAAATGATAAGAATAAGGTATTAAAAGCTAAAAAATTTGAAGTTGAAAGAAACATTGTCCACTCATTCTTCAACGAAATCTCACCTGATATAAGTTTAAATAATATAAAAAAGGAAATTGCTAAAGCCTTTAAATTATCAAATGATGTTCTCGTATATGTCCTAAATCTGGATGAGAGTGAGGCCTTAGATGCTAAAGATTTGACTAAGTTTTTAGAAACTCAATATAATATCAAAATTTCTACAAATTATTTAACATTTTTAATTGATATCGTGAGAAATTTCTATAAAGTCAATGTTCGCGATGCATCTGATTGCTTGAAATTTTTATGGGATTGAATAAAAATATAAAAAAAAAAGTATTGATTAAAAGTATTTTAAAATTATATTACCGTTTCAACTTGTTTATCTATCGATGCTTGTAGAAATTCTAATATGGTATTAATTACTCTATCAGGTTCTGGTTGAAAAAAAGAATGAGCCGCATCATCAAATAAGATAACTTTTGCATTTGGAATTTGCTTTGCTAAAACTCCTGCGTTTTCTGGCGGTGCCATAATATCTTTTTTGCCATGGATTATAAGTGTTGGAACGTTGATATTTTTAAGCCTTCTATATGAATTAAATCCCAATATGGCCCCTACTTGACGTTTAAAAGCATCGGGGGTAATTGGTGTTTTGAAGACTATTTTTTTGACATCTTCTATGTACTCGGGATTTTCATCGATAAATTTTTGTGTATACAACAGTGGTATAGTATCCTCTATGATATCTTCACTGGTTAAATCCTCTGGAGGATTAGCTAATTTACCCATAACTTCTAGGGAGGGCAATACTTGTTTCGAACCACCACAATTAGTACACCCAAGCACGAGTCTATCAACCTTTTCTGGATAATTAAGCACTAGTTCTTGGGCAATCATTCCACCCATTGAGACTCCAAATATGTGAGCTTTTTTTATTCCTAATACATTCATTAATGCTACTGTATCATCAGTAAACATTTTAATTGAATAGGGTTTTTCAGGACTATCGGTTTTTCCAGCACCTCTATTATCAAAAATAATGACTTTAAAATATTTAGAAAACTTTTTGATTATATCTTCTGCCCACCAAGAACTATTTGCGCTCAATCCCATTATCATAACGAGTGGTTGCCCCTCTCCATGAATTTCATAATACATGTTTATGTCATTAACTTTTATCATTGGCATGTAAAATTCACCTCTATTATATTATCATAGATTTTCCATGAAATATTTGATTCATTTCTAATTAAGATACTAAATTATATATTTTTACTTATTTGTCAAAAACCCTAACGGTGATAATTTAAACGAATTATAAATATTTTTTAAAAAATTTCTTGGAAAGATAAATTTAGTTTATCATAGTTCACACTTCCTAATTTTAACGTTTCTAATAGTAAAAAGGATATAACAGAACAATTTAGAAATTAAAAAAAAAAATAATATCATTTATTATTCTAAACAACGGTTTCAACTTGTTTTTCTACTGGTGCCTGTAGAAATTCAACTATGGTATTAAAAACTAATTCTGGTTCTGGCTCAAAAAAAGAATGAGCCGCATCATCAAATAATACGACCTTCGCATTCGGTATTTTTTCTGCTAAAATTCCCGCATTTTCTGCAGGAATGAGTCTATCTTCTTTTCCATGAACAACCAAGGTAGGAACGTTGATATTTTTAAGCCTTCTAAATGAATTGAACCCCATTATTGCCCCTACCTGTCGTTTAAAGGCATCTGGTTCCATGGGATGTTTTAGAAGTAACTTTTTATAATTCTCTATAAACTCGGGTTCATCATTGATAAATTTTTCTGTAAACAACAGTGGTATTGTATCGTCAATAAATTCTTCGCGAGTTTGGTCTTCTGGAGCACTTCCTAAAACTTCCAAAACATCTTGTGATGCTAATATTTGCTTGGAACCACCACAATTAGTACAACCAAGAACGAGCTTTTCTACCTTCTCTGGATAATTAAGATAGAGTTCTTGAGCTATCATCCCTCCCATCGAACAACCCATTACATGAGCCTTCTCTATGTTCAATGCATCCATTAGTGCGGCTGTATCATCTGCGAATAGTTTTATCGTATATGGTTGATCGGAGATATCGGTTTGTCCGGCATCTCTATTATCGAAAATAATGACTTTATAATATTTAGCGAAGTTTTCAATAATCTCGGTGGCCCACCAGTCAGAATTAGCACTCAATCCCATTATCATCACAAATGGAAAACCTTTTCCGTGAATTTCATAATACATGTTTATGTCGTTAACTTTTATCATGGGCATGAATAAAACACCTCTTTTGTATTATCATGGATTTTCCATGAAATAATTTATTTACGTGCAATTTAAATGTAAGAGTATTTAATAGTTCTTCTTCGTAATAGAAATTTTACTATCGTAATGAGTATTAAACTAAAAGTTTTTTAATCAAGTCCTTATATAAGTGAATTAAGATTTAAATTAATCAGAGAAGTTCAATATATTAGAAGATTTGCACAAATATTAGTAAATTTCTAATTCAAGGAGCATTAAATATAAATCTTATAATTTATAGCAACGAGATTTTAAAATTAAAGAATCTTAATTGGTTTAATTGAAAATAATCATAACAATCACTCTTATTTAAAAAACTAGAAATTTTAGATTAGAAAAAATATCAATGAATATTAAAACAAAAACATATTTAAAATACATCGGAATTCTTACCTTATTATTTCTTCCATTATTTGGTGTTATTGGAATTATAATTAGTAGGTCTATTATTACTCCTAATGACCTATTTTTTGTAGTTAATAAAGGTGAAACACCAAATATTAATATTAATGACTGGAGTCTGACAATTGAAGGGCATGTTAAGAATAATTTGAGTTTTATTTATTCTAATTTTACCTCACAACCATCGAAAGAAGTACTAGCAACACTACAATGTGTTGATGGTCCTTCTGGCACTGCTTTATGGAAGGGAGTCCCTATTAAAAATTTGTTAAACATGGCAAGTATAAAGAATGGGGCTGTAGATGTTGTCTTTTATGCTGCAGATGGATATTCCTCTTCATTAACTATTGAAGAAGCAAGCGCAGATGATGTGCTTTTGGCATATGAAATGAATAATGAACTTCTACCCGTTGAACAAGGATTTCCTGTTAGAGTTATTGCTCCTAACCACCAAGGATATAAATGGGTCAAATGGGTCGTTAAAGTAGAAATTGTAGATTATGATTATATAGGTTATTGGGAAAGCAGGGGTTGGAGTGATGATGCGTCAATTACCCCCCTTTCAGATTGGATTTTACATGCAATCTTATTATCAATTTCTTTACCCTTAGGAGGACTTGCTATGATGTCCGGTTTAAAAAGGTCTCCGATAACAAGATTTTTTCATGATCTTCCTAAATTTGTAAATAAAAAATTCCATATTGCTCTTGGTATTGCTTATTTTCTGACTTTTCTAAGTTTTTTTACTTATTGGGTTATCTCCACAATTTTAAATAGAGGGGCTATATTGTATACAATGCATGGGATAATTGCTTCAATATCGGTCATTCTAGTAATACCAAGTGTCATTACAGGCATTAAAAAAGTAACTAAAAAGAATATAAAAAAAAGTAAGTTACACTATAGATTAAATCTCTATTCTTTTTATTTGCTCTTATTAACAATATTGTTAGGATTTTTATTAGTGTTTCTCAACATCTTTCGATTTTATTGATAAATAATAAAAAAAGCTTATAAAAGAAGTTTTATGCAAAATCTAGTTAAGAATAAATAAAATATCACGATTTCAGTATTATCTATCAATTAAATAATAGCATTAGTAATGGTTTTTCATGCTTTATTAGCAATAAAATCTTGGAATTGAAATTATATCTTAAATGTTTATATATTACTTATGTCTCTTTATAAGTAAAATATGAAAATTGTACTATTGTGTATAGAAACATGTCCATTCCAGAAGCTTATCCTATTGGATATCGTTTAGGACTTGATATGTTATTATGGTACATTAATATTTTTGCTAGTCTTTCTATTAGTCTTATCTTTTTAATTCGAACTATTCAAGTAAAATTCATAAATAAGAAGAAATTATATCTTGGCGATTTTTTTGTGGGTTTGGGCATTGTTTTTACTCATATATTTTTCCAAATGGCATATACATTCCCTATGATATATAATATATTTGTATCAAGTGGGTATGTTTCAACATATTTAGGAATTACGATATTTGTGTATTTTTGGGAAAGAAATGTAATTAAATTAAAGTTTATTCCAACTATTATTAGCTTCATTTTAACTTGCTTTGCAATTATTAATCTCGTGTATAATCTAACTTTTCACCAGCATTTAATCGAATTTATAAGTATATTAATTCCATTAGGAGGGATAGTGGTATATTTAGCATTAATAGTGATACTATTACAATTTAGCCAAAGGATTATCGATAATTTAAAATATATTGGTTATTTAGTTATCGTTTCTATAGTATCTTATGCAATTGGATATACTTTCGATACTTATTTTATATTCGAACTATTTCCAAACTTTCCACCTATAATAAGTCCTATCGTCGTTTTGATATCAACTTTAATATTTTTTTATGGAATAAACAAGATTTCAGAGGGATTATTATCGTATTATCAAAAATCTCGGACTTGTATTGTTCATAAAGGGAAAATTTTACATGATGATTTACTATATCTCTGTCCACATTGTAATGCAATATATTGTAAGAACTGCTATGAACAGGTAATTAAAAATGAGGGATGCTGGAATTGTTTTGAGTTATTTAAAATGCAAGAGGAATCTAAAAAAGAACATCTATTTGATGACTCGAAATCTTTAAATAAAAAGTAAAAAACATTGACTAAATAGATAAATACGTCGGTCGGTTTCATATAAAATTCCAATAAAAAATAATGGAGCTAAAGAGATGATAAGAATTTATAAATCCCTCTCTAAGATTAAATCTGCCGCAAGACAACCTGTATACATTGATACAGGATAACCTCCAAGAAAAGGTTCAAGAACAGAGTAAATTCCCACGAGTAATAAATTATCAAATGGTTTTTCAGATAATAACTTGGATTTTATGCGGATCTTTTGTATATCTCGTGTCCATCCTGCTACCGATCCTTGAGATCTGCATATAAAATCTCGATATGTCAATGGTGTAGCCGCCTCTTTTACTATGATTGATGATGAAAGACCTGGAAGTACTTCTTCAACAGTTTCAATTAATTTTTCAACAAGTTCCTGTTTATGTTCATGATATCCCTCCCTTCTCTTAAAGTCACTTATCCTCCATTTTTCGAAATATTCATAAGGCATCGACGCTCTTAGTAAGATGCTCTTATGTCCATCAGGAGCAAATTTTTCTGATTTATTAGACCATAGGCATATCTCAATTTCTTTTCTTGAAAAATCAGTGATAGATTTTGTCTTACTATTATCTAAATTAGAATGATAAAATAGATGATCTGCTCGCATATTACTAAGATTTACTCTACTCGGATCAATTCCTAGATATACACATAACTCCGAATTGGTATAAGGAGTATTTTTTACGTTATTTAGGTGAGAAATTGGAACCTTATTTGAATCAATTAGTTTTAAAAATACTTGTTTGTAGTCAGCATTAGAAATTATCCACTCTGCTCTATAGACCTTTTTATCAATTGTTCTCACACCTACAGCTTTGTTATTCTCAATTAAAATTTCTTCTACTTCGGTATTGCGCTTAATTACACCTCCATGGGATATAATATTCTCTGCCAATAATTCATTAATTCCATTAATTGCACATGATGGAAACCAAATACCCTCATGTGACATTACATTCCATAAAAATGCTAAATGAACAACATTCATAATAGGATCACGTGTTCCTTGAGATCCTAAGAGTCTCTTTAAACTTGTATTTACTAAATATTTATCAAGCAATGTCTTTATAGGAATTTCAGAATATTTCTTAATAATCTCATATTCATTACTGTGGGAATCTAGTTCACTAATCGCTTTTTTTTTTTTCTCTCCAACTATGAAATCGGGATGCCATTCATTCACTTTTTGAATTGCTAAAATTACAGTGTTAAATTCCTTAAAAAAAGTTTCAATTCCCTTGCTCTCTTCAGGAAATTTATTTTTAAGTTGATTTTCAAACTCCGACCACTCTTGAGAGTAAATGATGTCTAATTCTGGAGATATAAGCTGAAAATGACTTCTTTTAAATGTAATTTCTTCTTGAACACCCACTTCTTTCAACATTAATTGAACTAAAGAAGGATGAGAAAAGGACAAGGGACCCATTGGAAAGATAAAATCTCCTCTACTGAAAATACAGCTACTCCCTCCAATAAAATAAATTTTCTCTAAAACAATTACCTTTTTTCCACTTGTCGCTAATTTTGAAGCACAAGTTAACCCACCTACTCCCGCTCCTATTACAATTGCATCATACATTTCTTAAAACTTTTTAATTCTCATTGGTATTTACTTTCCTCTTAAATGAATAGAAATTTAATTATTATTTATAGATTTATATAATATTTTAAATATTCAAAATAATTGTCTTTTAGCTTCTTATTTAATTTAAAATAAGGGTACAAGGATATCTAATATAAAATATTTTTTTTTTCTCACCTTGGTTTCCCACCGAGGTGATATCAAATTTTTATTTGATAAATTTATTTCTATTGAGCTTTTATCAATAAATCTATAGAAATATTAATATACTTCTTAGAGTTGAGGCATCAAAATCATAAAAGGTCTATTTTATACTTCATCCTCTTCAAAATTCTCTATGATGGATTTAAATAGCACTAGTGAGGATAGAAAAATGATATTAGAAATCAATTAAAAAAATAAATCAATTTAAAAAAAAAAGGATTGAAAAAATGGCTCAAATTCGCAAAAAAATTATTGAACATCCCTATGTTGCTGTAGCTATCTTGTTATTTCTATTTACGGGAGTCCTCCTCTTTCCTCATAGGTTCATGATTTCTTATTCATTGAGATTTGGTGAAGACTATTTTTCAATCATATTTTTTAATGTCCTATTACCTTTTAGCCTGTTATTTTTTTTTTGGAATTTAATCGTACCTTTTGGATTTTTTCTTGAAGATGATGAAAATTCGAGTTTTCAAATTCTAAAAGACTATCATAAAATAATAAAATTGAGTTCAGTTGAGCACATGGGGCGCATCCTTTTACTAAGCTTTATTTGCATAATTATTTACTACTTCTTCGTAGTTACAGGAGCATTTATTCTTGGAACATCCTCATGGGATTTTTCTATTCTATTTAGAAATATTGAAATAAATGAAGATTTAGGATGGTTTAATTTTATAACTTATCTTAGAGCACCAATCTGGGAAGAAATTACTTTTCGAGGAGTAATTTTAGCAATATTTTTGAATGCATTTTCAAAAAGAAAAGCAATCATATTAAATGGTTTAATTTTTGGTTTATTTCATTTTATTAATTTTTTGATCTCTTATTCTGAAATATGGAGCAGTTTATTAGATGTGTTGGCATTAATGGGATTTGGTATAGTTATAGGAATTTTTCTTGCTTATATGTTTACCAAAACTGAAAACTTGATTTCTTGCATTGTGATACATTATTTTATCAATATTATTTTTCTCATTTTTTTTGTTTCTATTGAAAATATTGGATTAATGATACTTTACCATGTTTTTTTTAGAACGCTTATGCCTTGGATTGTAAATAGTTTACTAATCAGATATGTCTACAAATATTGGGAACAAGAACATGAGCAATCCCTAAAAAATAAATTTATGAATAAAAAACGGGGTTTTAAGGAAATTGAGAATTCGTAGAAAAAAAAAAATAAATAATGGAAGCATAAATTATATAAAAAATGAAAATTTTTGAGTTATTAACAAAAATCATTGATTATAATAACAAGTTATATTTATTAAGTGAAAAAAAAAATGGCGAATAATAAAAATAAGGCAAAATCTAAGATTGGTATTGGAATGCTATTAGGAGCTGTCATTGGTTTGGCTATTGGATTTGTTCTTGGGATTGCATTTGGAATTCTTTTTGGTAATCCTGGTGTGGGTATAGGTATTGGAGTTGGAATAGGTGTTGCGCTGGGTACTGGAATTGGTCTCGCAATTGGCACTACTTTAGATCAAAAGGAAAAAGAAAAGTAGTCAACTTAGAAATAGTAAATCCTTTAAATAATCCATAAGAACTCTATATCAAGTTCTTAAATATTCTTTTATATGTTTTAAATCAAGCATTAGAAAAACTAATGAGCAGTTTGATTTTTAATGAAATTTTAATCCAAGAATAAATGAATTAAAAAGTAATATAAGAAATAATTGACTAGATTTTTAAACACATTAAGAGCATATAATGTATACAATATGATGATGATAAGAAGTGACTAAAATGAAAAAGGATCAATTTTTTATTTACTCGAGATGGAAAATGGAAGGTCTATTAAAAAAGACTTACATGAATACAATATTTATTATAATTCTTTTAATAATATTTGGATTTGTCATTATCGAGTTACTATTTATTGGACTTTACAATTTAATTCACTATGGTCCAATGCTACTTTTCTCATATTTACTATATCTATTTTTGGTTTCAATAACATTAACAACACAGATTTTAACTATTAAGAAATATAAGAAAAGTAAATGCTATCTTGAAAACTATTATGGTAACATCATTGATGATAATGGTGATTTTCCTCAAGATGAGCTTTTTATAACTGGAGTAGCATTTTCAAGCGAGACTTATTGTAGTAATTGTGGAACTCCCTTAACGCCTTCAATTTTTCAAGAGACTAAGAAAGGAATCATTAGACCTACGTCAGGATATTTTTATTATTGTAGGAGCTGCTATAAAAAACACATTAATAAAAATATCATTCTTTTCCACGTTTTTCTTAACATTTTTCAGGTAATTATTATCTTTCTTGCTTTCTCATTGATAGATTTCTTATTCCAAGGTAGTTTTGGTTTACTTGATTTTATTTTAATCATTATGATTGTTCCAATTGTGTGGATGATCTTAGTAATACCAATTATTATAGTAATGATTATAAATTTTAAAAAAAAGTATATTTAAGTCATAAACTTTAATCAATAACGTTAAAATTTGAAATGAATTTGTAACATAAAGAAAAATAGATTCAAGTTTTGATGAGATTATTAATAATTATAAGAAGAAGTTAAATAAAAAAAATAAAAAAATTCACGCGCCGTTGACAACCTTGCATCGGGGCACGTAGGAATCTTGAACTGCGTAATTATTGAAGTTGATGAAGTAATAATCCCTCCAATTGTCCTTGACATCTTCTAACATGGCTTCGTAAGCGCTCATTTTTATCTTTCTTATTTAATCAATTGTGAGGTAATGCTTTCAAAACTACAATGAATTTTAAATAGTAAAATGATAAGTGCTAATAAGATAGTTTAAATGTTTAAATAAGTAATCACTATCGGGATAATGCAAATCGATCTTATTATTTGTTATCTTTTCAATATTTAGAATATTCTTCCAAATACTTTTTCATCAACTCACTTGATCCATAAATATATTTAAAAGTAGAGAAATTTTTAGAAATAGTTAAAAATTTTTCATAAAAATCCCATGCTGCTTTATTTTTAATTCCCCATTTAGCAAGTTTGATATTTTCCTTTAAATCGTCAAAATATTTATAAAATGACCATGGAGCATCATTTCGAATTCCCAACTTAGCAAGTTCGACATCCTCCTTTAGTTTATAAAAATAAAGGTAAAATTCCTCGTGAGCATTGTTTTGGACGCCCCAAATAACAAGCTCTCGATTTTCTGCTAAATTCTTATAATTACTATAAAATTTCTTAGGAGCAATAGTTTGCATTCCCAACTTGGCAAGCTCGATATCCTCATTTAGTTTATAAAAATAAAGATAAAATTCCTCGGGAGCATTATTTTGGACTCCCCATTTTGCCAGCTCGATATTCTCTTTTAGTGTATCAAAGTTAATATAATATTCATCAGGAGCTTTATTTCGAATCCCATAAATTGCTAGCTTAGCCAATGAAGAATTTATCGATTGAAATAGGTGTTTAAGTTCCACTTCTGAAAATATTTCGAGGAATTTTCCTTTTATTAAGTATTCTATAACATTCTCATTCCCTTCCTCAAGACGATAGATAATCTCTTCCTTGTAAGCCCTTTTAGCAATCGGATCTCCAATTTCAGATAATTTTTTTAACAATGGAAATGCTAAATTTCTATGGAGCAACCTTGTATCATAATCATATTCGAACCAAGTTTGCAAATTAGAACAATGTCCCCAAAATTCCTCCTCAGGGGAGATATCTAATTTTTTAAATTCACTTGAACGATCTTGTTGTTCCATGTCATCTATGGATTGAATATCGTCATATTCATCAGCTTGGTGGAGATTAATTTGAAATGCCAAGTACTTGCATTGGTTAAACCTCTCTCCATTGACATAAATAAGAGTATGATTCCCTTCCAACTTGAGAGTCATGTACTTGTTGATTATGAATTCTTTTTCTACCATCTGTCTAGTAATAACAATAAATATCTATTTTTTAGGGTCATTCTTTCAATAATTTCGTCATTAATTGCGCTTAAGTCATATATATTTGCATTATTTTTTATCCTCATTTTTTTCTCTGTCTTCTACTCTTACTTCCATCACAATATTTCCCCAACCACCACATTTTAATCCTACATCACTGCATCCTACTCGTTTAAAACGCGCATTGTTAGGATCAACA
>JBHLME010000006.1:0-62541 GCA_048938445.1 Promethearchaeota archaeon
TGAACTCATTACGTATTACTCACCAGTACTAGTATGATATAATAATTTTTAAATTAAAATTCATGGTATTCAAAAGATTTTTTATCATCTAAAATATATAAGATTAAACTATTTATAATATTGAACCTTTTTAAACTATAATGTCAGATATGTCAAATAATTCAGAGGACGCTAAAGTGGATTTTGATGAAAATGACATCAATAATGGTGAGAGTAATAAGGATAAAGAAATATTGAGTAAGGACTTTATACCTCATTTTTTACCTACATATAGGATTAAAAGAAATTTATATCCCATTCCCATTATTTTGGTTGTTGTTTTTGCAGGTATATTAGCATTTTTATCCTCTCCTTTGATACCAGCAAATCAAGGTTATATTCCTGGTGGAGATACAAATCCCATTATAGGTTTATTGAATGGTTTAATATTTACTGGAACTGCGGTAATTTCTGCATTTGTTATGATATATTTTGCCAAAAAAAAGGGTATCGAAGTTTTAAAGTACATTTTTGGATTTAGTATTGGACTCCTTTCTTTTTTTTTAACTTGGATATTTGGGACGACCATATTATTCTTGATTATAAGGGATGAATTTATTTATAGGATTGCTGATTTGATCTTAATTTTTTTTTCTGGAATTTCAGCAATTATCATGCTATATAGGTATTTCACTTCAAATTCAATTTTTACTAAAAATTTCATTGTTCTTTACAATGGATTATTGACAGGTGCTATAATGGGTGTAGTTATGCCTCTTTGGACAACTCTAGCGATTCTAATTGGTATATCATGTTGGGATATATTTGCCGTGCTTTATAAAAAAGGCCCTATTAAAGAAATGATTGATCTTGCTACTGAAGCTAGAAGTTCTGAGATTAAAGAAATTGAAGAGAAAGAAAAAATTGAAAAGGGAGAGGCTGTTTATGACACAACCAAATTAGAAATTGGAATTGGAGATCTAGTTTTTTATAGTATGCTTACCTCAAGTGCTCTAATTTTCTCAAATAACTTGATTGTAATGATTTTAACTGCAATTGCAATAATTATTGGGACGGGAATAACCATATCTGGACTAAAACGCAATAAAATACTACCAGGACTCCCAATTTCGATTTTTCTAGGAATCGCAACTATGTTAATCTCATGGGGTATTTCACATCTTCTAATAATTATTTTTTCTTCTTAAAATAAATATAGATATCTTCTTATTTCAATATTAAAATCAGTTAAATCATTCATCTTTTAGATTTTTTTATTATCGTATAAATTCTATCTTATATATTAAGGGAATTTGCAGTTAAAACAATTTGAGTGTTTCTATTTTTTACGCTCGTATTTTTCGTAAGAAATTATCTTAAAAAAATTTTTATACAATGCAAATTAACAACTATTTATGGTTAGTATTGATAGAGTTAATACAATATCTGTTCTAGGTGCGGGAGTGATGGGTCGTGAAATTGCTCAAGTTGCACTTATGGCCGGTTATAAGAAGGTTTTTTTATTTAGTAGATCAATGGAAACAATTAATAAGGCAAAAAAGTTCATCGAAAATGGCTTAGTTAAAATGAAATCGAAAAATCTAATAAGTGAAGAAGTCACACCAGATATGTTGATGAAAAATCTCGTTTTACTAAGGGATATAGAAAAAACTGTTGAAAATACAGATTTCGTAATTGAGTCTGTACCAGAAATTATGAAACTCAAGCAGGATATTTTCAACAAGCTAGGAGAATATTCTCCAGATCATACAATCCTCGCTACAAATACTTCAACTATGAGTATTACCCAAATTGCCGAGCATTCGAATAGACCAGATAAAGTACTTGGAATGCATTTCTTCACGCCTATCCCTGTATTACGCTTGATTGAATTGGTCAAAGGAGAGCAAACCTCTGACGATACCGTTAATATAGCTTTAGAAGTAGGAAAAAGCTTACCTGCTTTAAAAGGTAAGAGATTCATACCTGTTATTCAAAAAGATCGTCCAGGTTTTATTGTAAACCGTCTTACTATTACTTGTAATCTTTATTTAGATTGGATATTAGACTATGCAATGGATAATAACATACTTTTAGAACAAGTGGATGCTGATGCTGGAGATATAACATATTTGGGACCATATGCAAAAATGGATTATTTTGGGCTCGATACGGTATGTAATACAATGAACTATTTTGCAGAAAAACTTTCACCTGAGTTTGCTCCAGGTAAAACCCTTTCTAGACTTGTCAATGAAGGAAATCTAGGTAAAAAAACCGGTAAAGGATTATATAAATGGGATGAAAATAAACCTTTAATAAGTAAAGATAAAAAAGCCGGGCTTTTTAATCCAGAAATGTATATGGCAATCCAATTGAATGAAGGATGTCGTCTCTTAGAAGAAGGAGTTGTATCCAATTATAAAATGATTGATGATACCATGCTAGCAGGAATGGACATGCCCGGACCATTCGGAGCTGGTAAGAATAATTACGAAAAATGGACTAAAATGTTAGATGATTTCGTAGAAAAATCAGGAATTCAATATTTAAAACCTTGCAAATTAATGAGAAGTGGTGGATTTCTGTCAATGCGTAAGTAACTCCTTTAAAAAATCTTAAATTTTAAATGATTAATTTATTTTCAATTAAGTAATAAATGGAAAACAAATTTTATCTCATTTATTGATGTTCAAATGGATTCAAAGAATGAAGATACTTCACCAAAAACAGGATTTGAAAAAATAGTTAATTTTATTAACACGATTGAAAAAAATCATCCAATTTCAATTACCGAGGTTGTTGAGAAGACCGAATTATCATGGACATATGTCAGAAGGATACTTGAACAACTAAAAAAAGATTATATTGGATTAAATTTTGAAAAATCTGGAAGTACTTGGATTGCTTGGAAAGATAGGAATAAAATATCTAAAAAATTAGATGATACATGTGGACACATGCTCAAATAAAGATAAGTCTGATTTTCTTAATATATTGAAATATTTTCCTTAATAACCTAAGAAATCAGATACATGAGAACTCTTAGATAATTTAACATTAAAGTAGTTTTCGACTATATTAGTTAAAAAATCCAAATAATCTCTTCCAACATGAATATGTATAGTATTTATGAAATGATCTAATATTCTTTTTGATGTAAATTCTTCATTTTCTTTCAAATTATTATTAAACTCTATAACTTCTTTTGATAATTCAAATGCTTTAATAATTTCATTTTTTATAATGATTAGGCTTGTACTCGGATATTCTTCCGCTAAAAACTTTTGAATTATAACGTTTTCAATTTTCATTTCTTTTGGTTTCATTATTTTATCTTTATCTTGAATTATTCTGTTATGATCAAAGATAACATAATCCTTGTATTTTTTTTTATTTTTGCCGTAATTCTCCCGATTTATGATATCTATGTCTATAGTAAAAGTTTCTTTAAAAATGAAATTATAAAAATTCGATAAATGCTTTTGCACTGCTTCACTATTTGTAATATACACTACCTTTTTTTTATTAAATCCACATCGCAGTAAATTTGCCATTGTTTGAGCAGCAATGTTAATTGTAATGAGATATACATCAATATTTTCTAAATCGGGAATCTCCATCATATCAACTTTAATCTTTGTTTCCATTTCTGGTAACTCAACAGTAAAATCTGAGATAAAACAATCTCTAAGTTGAAAATTTCTATCAATGTATGCAATAAAAGAATGTTCACAGATTAAATCTTGAGTGACATTTACCGCAGCAACACCTCTCTTGCTATTTTTTATTATATTTTCTTCTACTTCAATCATTCCGAATTTTGCGCATGAAGGGCAATTAATTTTAACTTTAACCATAAATACTCCCTCTATATATAAGGTAATAAATTTTGTTTCTAAATTCTATTTCCTATATTATGCAAAAAAATTCACTACTTAAAAGTCCTTCAAAAATTTTAAAAAAAAAAAAAGAAAATGAAGTTATTGTTTTAATAATAGTCTTTTAATAAAATTCGGAAGCACAAATCCTATATAGAACGATAAAGCTGCGATGATACCAAACACTCGTGCAAAAACTAGGGAAATCTGTGCAATGTCTAAGAGTTCTGGAATAGTTAAAAGAATTTCAAAAATAATTCCAATGGTGAATGTTACAAATGCTATCATGAGGAAAATGCCTTTTAATCTTATTGATGGTTCAGGTGACTTTAATGTTTGAGCACTGAAAATCAGACCAGTTAGAGTGAATATAAGTGAGGCAGACATTAGATAAAAAGCAATAATTGGATTCCACTCTACATAAAATGCAGATATTCTCACCCCCATTATAATAGGATCATAGAATAACATGAGAAAATATATGGTCAAAATGATTATTTCGAATACTATCGCCCATATGATAAAAAACCATGTAATTGCTTTTCTCTGTTTTGGTTTATCCCGTAATACAAGCTTTGAAAAGGTATCAATCCATGTATAGAAAATTGGTGCAACCAACGCATTTGCAATTAAAAAATAGTATTCATTTGGTAGTTGATAAATATCATTACCTCCCCCTATGAGTATAGAAACAAAGGAAATAGTATCCGGCCACCAAGGTGTTATCAGTAATATCCACGATATAGCTACAAAAAGTAGTTGCCTGTCTTTATATTTGATATACTTGAGGATCATGAAGACTCCTAAAATAATTGATACTGCTGTAAATGCTAATGTTAAACTACCTTGTACATATCCATACGGTTCAAGCGGTGCCATAACACTTACCAATTTCGTTTGATATTTTATTATGTTTTTAATTAAAGTATTGCCATTCTTTAATTTTTAAATATAATTTAAAAAGATGGAAATATAGTAATAAGATACCATTAGAACTATTTATTTTTTTAGTTATTATTTATCACATAAATGTATTAGTTATGAGGGTCTATTGATGATGAAAATAGTTTAAATGACTGCTAATTATAGTTTGAAATTTCACACTAAATTTTATTAACAATTATTTATTATCCCTATCAATTTATATAAAATTATTTATGTGAATCAAAATAATGAAAGTGGAAAAATCAAGCCAAGATCTTGAATCTGAAGTTATTTATGCAGGACTCTGCATTCATTGTGGAAGTTGTAATGCTTTTTGTCCGCATATGGATTTCAATCACGAAACGGGAGAGGCTTATGTAGTAGATGAATGTGCAGAAACAGTGGGATTATGTTATAATGCTTGTCCAAGAAGCTTCCTACCTGTAAAAGAAATTGAACAGAAATTATTTGGACAGAATAGAATTGATTTAGCGGTTGGTGTCTATAAAGACATCATACAAGTACAATCCAAAAACAAAGAAGATGTTCTATTTAATCTCATCGATGCTGCATTTAAAGAAGGAATTATAGAAACTTTAGTGGTTAGAGATACTAAAAGTAAGAAACCACCAGTGTCATTTCCAAAAGTCGTTGATAGTGCTAAAGATGCTAAAAAATATATTCCTGAAAAAAGTATGGATAATGCAGGTCCGTTAATCACGGGAATTGGACAAGCTTATAAAGCATATAAAAAGAATATTGGTATCATAGCAAATCCATGTCACTTACAGGGTTTAGCAAAAATTCTCGCTAGCGATTTTAATACTGGTGCTGAAAGGACATCTTTAAAAATTGCCTATGCTTGTTCATCTGGAGGAATGGCGGGGTGTAAATATTGTACTGATTTTTCAGGAGAATTTTCAGACATCACCTATTCACCAATGGGTGCTCCAAAACCAGAGGTCCTGTTAATTATTCGGACAGATATAGGAATGAAAGTCTTAGAAGCTGCAAAGAAAAAGAAACTCATTGAAGTTACAAATAGTTCACCTGATCTTTCAGAGATGAAAAAATTCCTTAATAAAAAACGTAAGAAAAACTTCAAAACACTTTTAGGGACCTCTTTAGTAAAAGCAAAGTATTTATCTTTAAGCGTGGATGAATTGAAAGATTTATTAGAAGAATAATTTTATATTTTATTTTACTTTTTCTCTTTTTTCTCATTTACAAACGTTTTTACGATTAATGTCAATGATCTCGTTAATATTATATTCATCAAATTTGTCTAATAGGGCATCAATACCTTCCTTTAATTTTAAATCCATTTCTTCTTTATAGAGAGGTACTATTGCAAAGAAGTATATAATTTTATTTTCATCAATTTGAAGTTCCCATGCTTCTTCTTTTAAGGTTATAGGTGGTAATAGAAGAGAGCAGCAAAACTTAGTATTTGTTGAGAATGGTTCCGGGGGATCTCCGTTTGGAATCGTATGAGTATCCCAAATCCACGTCTTATAAATATGGGGGAATCTTGCTAGATATTTTAACTCTCCTATAGGCCAGTAGTTTTCATCATCTTGAAAGGCATCCTCAGTTAGAGGCCAATCTTTAGGAAGGAAGACCATTAATTCTGCATAATTATATCCCTCTAAACCCTCAGGGGGGTTCATAGGACGATCGCTCATACCTGAAGTAATGAGTATTTTTATATCATCATCTTCATGTGGAGTAACAATATGGACGTCAATATGAACTAGATCTGACTCGATTTCATGCAATACGAAATCTATCGTTCCTATATGTTTTTCAATGTGTTCTGATATAATTTCAATATTTTCCTCAATTCCGATGGCAGGTTCGAAATCTCCATCAGGTTCTCCATAACGATATATTGGAGCTCCTGATTCTGATCGTTCTTGTTCTTCCTTTTTCATGGTTTATCATTTTAAAAATATATCAATTGAGTATATTGAAAAATCGTATATATTTAAAATAGTTTATTAATAATTATATTCGAGTATATTACTTTAGTATCCTATAGACTTTCAATATTTCACGGGTTAAAGTTTCAAAAATTTCTTTATTATTTTCACCCGATAATGAAGATGTCTCATAAAATTTTTCTATTTTATACTCTTCTAAAAATTTTTGCCCCTCATCAAATGAAACTACTCTTTTATCTATTTCTAAATCTTTTTTCATCCCTACTAGAATATACACTGGTTCTGTAGCATTTTCATCAACAATCTTAAACCAGTCTTTTAACTCCTCAAAACTCGAATATCTCGTAATATCATAACATAATAAACATCCTTGTGCTCCACGTGCATATCGTGGTAAAAAAAACCTGAATCTTTTTTCACCAGCAAAATCCCAAAGTTGTAAAGTAACCTTATAGCTATTTCCTTCATCATCTTCAATATCTAAGTGATATGACGCAAGATCGGTTCCGATTGTTATCTTTTGGGCGATGAACTTACCTGTTAAGAGTCTCTGGATCATGGTACTTTTGCCTACACCACCATTGCCAACTACGACAATTTTGAAGGTAAATTTAGCTGTAAAACGCTTTCTTTCCTCTTGCGTCATTTTTCTCTAACCCTTAATTTTTATAATTTTTTATTAATTTTTATATTATTAATAACAAAATACTTATTTTTATAAATTTAGTAAAAACATTATATGATCCAAATTATTCTTTGTTTTTGTTAAAAAAGTAGTAAATCCCTATGTACATAGGATTAGTCTTGATCAATAATATCAATTATTGAGATTTTAATTTTAAATTTAGTTAATATTCAAATATTCCTTTAATTTTTTATCCAATAATTTAAGATTTCTTTTAATCATCAATTGAATATTTTCGGGTAAAGGAGCAATGAGTTTTTGTATGCGTGTTAAATTTAAACCTTTAAGGTCCCTATAACTTAACAACAAAAATAAAATTGCTGATATTGGTGAAGCGATAAGTATGATAAAAATGAAATAGGGAATCATCATTGGTTCAGAGGATTCAATTCCTGTACCTGGTAGAATATAGAAAAATCCAAAATTTAATCCTATTAATTGTAATAGTGTAAAAACAAGATTAATTAGATTCACACTTATAAAAACAATAAGACTACCAATTGAAATTATTTTAAAGCTTTTAATTTTTAATTTTGAAAAAACTTCTTTAAAATCATTTCTAATTGTTTTATAATCGCTAATAATTTCACTCAAATCATTTTGACTAATAAATATTGATATCTTACTATATTTCCACAAATCAATGAATATCCAGTAATAACCAAATGTATATGTGAAAAAATAAATTGGAATAAAGAAAATGGAATAAAGTCCAATTAATTGGGGTCGATATAAGCTTTCTGCCCCTAACCAATATAACAAGATTAATTGGATAATAGAACAAAAGAATAAACGAGAGGAATGTATTTTCTCTGCACCTAAAGGATTGTAAATGATTGGAGTATTAGCATGTTGAATACGCCATTTATTTATACCAATCATTTTGAAAAACAAGGAAAAACTAAATGTAATTAATGGAAATAACATTAATAGTATATTTGACCATTCTTGAGAGATATTCAAAATGAATAGCAATAAAAATAAAACAATTTCCATTATTAGGCTTTCATTTAGTAGTTTTCTTAATGGTTGATAATTTTGCTCACTCATTTTTTTATTAAAATAAGCTTAATAAATAAATTTTTATACTTGATAATAATTTAAATTTTGATTGAGAGAATATTACTAATAACAAAAAAATAAAACTTGACATGAAATTTTGCCCTAAATGTGAGAGTCTTCTTTATCCAAAAAAAAAACAACTATATTGTAAAACCTGTGGAATATCTTTTGATTTAGATAATGAAGGAATGATTATTCAAGCAAAAAAAAGGAAAAATGATAATTTTGATGAGAAGGACATTAAAAAATTATCATCTTCATCTCAATTTACAAAAAATAATTATTTAAAGTACTTTCCTTATAAGGAATTTAGAACATCTCAAGAAAATATAATCTCCCAAATCGAGGATGCTGTAAAATCAAGAAACAACATTCTATTAGTAGCACCTAATGGTACGGGAAAAACTATTATTGCTTTAAGTGCAATCTTACCCATAGCGCTTGAAAAAGATTTGAAAATTTTATATATGTGTAGGACTCATTCTCAAAATACGAGAGTAATAAAAGAATTAAAAAAGATTTCTGATTTTTTATCCACTAATGATATTGATCAGAAAATTCGAGCAATTTCTATTCGTGGAAGAAATGAAATGTGCCTTAATAAAACTCTTTTATCAATGAAATTGAATCCACATGAATCAATGACTCTGTGTAGTGATTTAAGGAGGAATAGAAATTGCATTCATTTCTTAAATTTGAATAAAAAAAGAAACGAATTTGATGATCCATTACTCATATCTCCTGAAATTTTTGATAAACCCATCGATGCCGAGGAATTAATTAATTTCTGTAAGGAAAAAAAGGTATGCCCATATTTTTTAAGCAAGTATCTCTTAGAAAAAATGAAAGTCATAATATGTAATTATCAATGGATTTTCAATCCCCATATCCGTGCTACTTTTTTAGAATTTATTGATCAACAGCTAGAAAAATGCATCTTAATTATCGATGAATGCCATAATATCATTGATGTAGCAACTGAAGTAAATTCACAGTGGATATCACCTTATTCTTTAAAAATTTGTTTAAAAGACTTAGAAATGTATCAATCTCAAATTAAAATGCAGAATTTTGTTAATCTCCTTTTAAATCACTTAGAAAATAGGAATAATTCTCTAATTGTCGAAGAAAAATCATTAGATTCACAATTATTCTTACAAAAGATATGTGAACGGTTAGGATTTTCTGATTTAAACGCATTTAAAACTTTTATTGAAGAGATGAGTGATTTTAGTGTTTCAATTCATGATGAAAAAGTAGCTAATGGAGAAATTTATAGAGATTATTTAGGTTCTTTGGCAGATTTCTGGTTAAAATGGATGAGAGTATATTTACAAGATAATTATTTTTTTTGTTATAGCGTAAAGGAAAAAAAAGAAAAAAAAACCATTTCCCTTGAAATAGTTGCATTAGATCCACGAGAAATAGTAACTCCAATCTTGAAAAATTGTCATAGTTGTTTGAACCTTTCGGGAACTGTAAATCCTTATGTCTTCAATAACTTGATGGGTTTAAATGCAAGCGGAAAAAAATATAAAGGAATTATTGCGGAATCGCCATTTAAAAAAAAAAATATTAAAGCTCTAATTATTGAAGGAGTAGATACAAAAAAGAATAACAGGACTCCTAACATGTACAAGAAAATGATCGAAAAAATCAATGAAGTATTATTTTGCACTCCAGCAAATGTTGGAATTTTTTGTGCATCTTATAAAATACTTCGGGGTCTTCTTTCAAACGGTATAGAAACCATTGTAAATAAGAATAAAAAAAAAATATTTATCGAAAAAAATGGATTATCTGCTTCCGAAAATGCATTAATGATACAAGACTTTAAATCAATGGCATTAAATGGTGGAGCTGTTCTTCTAGGCGTATGTGGTGGTCGAAATTCTGAAGGCGAAGATTATCCTGGAGATACCATGAATTCTGTCATCATTGCGGGATTTCCTTATCATTTACCAACACCACGAGTAGAAGCAAAAATTAATTATTATGATAAAGTCTTTAATAGACAAGGATGGAATTTCGCATATTTATATCCCGCCATTCAAAGAGCAAATCAAGCTTCAGGTCGTCCCATCAGAAAAATTAAGGATAAGGGAGCACTTATATTTATGGATTCAAGGTTTAAATCTAAATTAAATTGGATCTCAAATTGGATTAAAGAACAAGTTGAAATCGTACCTGATAAAAAAAATGAAATTACTCAAATTCTTTTTCCATTTTGGGACTCAAATTAAATATCCTGATTTAATAGAAAATCATTTCTTGATTTTATCATATAAAATAGCTAATTTAGCTGTAACTATATTCCATCTAAAATATTTGTTTACTCTTTTAATACAATTTTCTTTCATTTTATTATAGTATTCATTATCATTTATAGCTATAAATTTAATCACTTCATCAGAGATACTATTAATCTCTTGTTCAGTTTCTATTTTCTTTTCAATAGGATTATTCGAAATTCTTGATAATGTAAAAAGACTTATTAAAGATTTAGCAAATTCATATGGATCATCTTTATCAATTAATATACCAGTACCGTTTATAGGATCATTTTTAATATCTATAACTGATTCTTGTAATCCACCAACTCTCGTAGCAATTACGGGTAATTTTGATGCCATTGCCTCTAATGCGGTAATTCCAAAAGGCTCCCATCTTGAAAGAGCAGCATATACATCTGAGACAATATGAGCAAATTTATATATTTCAGTAGTAACTCCAAAAATTATTCTTAAATTTTTAGGATACTGTTTTATATATTCAGAAAAATCCTCCATCTCTTTTAAGCTATAATCGGTAGGAAATAGAAGGAATAACAGTTTAGCATCAGGTATATGTTTAATTATCTGTGGAATTGACTCAAAAATGGTTTCAAAACCTTTCTGAGGTGATATTCTTCCTGTTGTAATCATTAATGGACCAGATTCATCAAAAGGGGCAATACTTCCATTCTTAATATATGGATTATTAGTAGAAATTTGTTTAATTTTTTCAAGAATCTTTTTTGAATTTATTAAAGGACTCTCACTCAAATTTCCTATTTTATATGTTAGCAAATATTTTTTCATATCTTCACGAGTTATTTCAGATCCCTTTGGTAATTGTAGTACTTTATGCATTTCATCTCCAAAGGCATTAAATACTTCATTGATGATTAAGTCATAATTCCAATCACATCCATTCCAGATAAAATCTGTTTTAAAACCGATTAAATCAAATCCTAAAACTGGTATAATATTTTCATCTAAGTATGATTTGCTAACAGTAGTCACCATATCACTGATATAAGCACCTACCTTTTCTACCGTAGGAGGTTCATAATTATCATGATAAAATTCTTTTTTTTCACATGCTATAAAAATTTCTTTTATATTCATTTCTTTATATCCATCTTTAGTAAATACCTTTATTGGAGTATCATCAATACCACATGCTCTATAAAAATTTAAATCAAATCTTGGCCATGTTAATAAATGGATAGTAATGATGGAACCTAGATCTAAGCCATATTTTTTTAATACTTGTTTCATGCCAATAAATGGAATTACAACATGATAATCATGTAAATGTACTATTTCAGGTAATTCTTGTCTACATTCTTTGATAAAGAAATCAATTATGCTACGAATTCCGATACTATAGAGACACATTTTAATGGAAAAAGTATCTGGATTATATACTATTTCATCATCTAAAAAGGAAGAAGTAAAATTATTTTCACCCGATAATAAAATAATATTTACATTATCCTTTTTAAATTTATAAAATCCAATAGAATAACTACTTTCATGTCTGTTAATACCAAAAATTGTAGGATCTAGTTGACCTACACAGTTGAAAGGTAATTTCTTAATTGATGATGTTTTATATAGTCTGTTAAGTTGTCCATGAGAAGGAATGAATACTGTTATTTCATATTTTTCCGCCAAATTTTTAGCATGATTTGAAGAAACCTCTCCTAAACCTCCAACCTTCGCAATTTCTTTATATTCGAAAGTAAAAATCCAAATTTTATCCTTATTTTCCATCAAATTTTTTTAAAGAAGTGCTAATTATTTTTCCTATTTCCTAAATCTTTAAAAAAATATGTTTATTAAAATTTAATTAAAAAGATAATTGATGATGCAATAATTATAAAAATTTTAATAATTATTTAAAATCTAATCAAACTAAAATAGTATAAGCAATAAATTAGGGTTAGATATATGGTGAATATTGAATATTTTAATCCTGGTCCTCCTGCTGCAGGACCTTATACCCCTGTAATAAAAGTAGGTAATTTGATTTTCATTTCGGGACAAATACCCGAACAAGAAAATGATGGAATTAGAGAGCAAACTAAAAATGTGTTAAAAAAAATTAAGGTACTTTTAGAAAGTTCTGGAGCAAGTATAAGTAATGTAGTGAAAGTGAATATTTATCTTAAAAACATTGAAGACTTTAAAGAGATGAATGATGGATATAAAGAGTTTTTCATGAACAATGGAATTAAAGAAAAATTTCCTGCAAGAACAACGGTTCAAGCCCAACCCCCTATAGACGGAGTAGATCTTGAAATTGATGCTATAGCAGTAGTATAATTTTGTGAAATGCTAATATTTAATTATTTTTACTTTTTTTAACATTACGTATTATGTGTGATACTTTTATTGCGTTGGGTAGTGTAACCGAAGATGGGTCAGTGATTTTTGGAAAAAATAGCGATAGGTTGATGTCTGAAGCTCAATTAATTACATATCAACCAAAAATTAATTATCCCCACGATTCTATATTAAAATGTTCTTTTATTGAAATTCCACAAGTATTAGAATCCGCCTCTGTTATATTAAGCCAACCCTATTGGATGTGGGGTGCTGAAATGGGTGCAAACGAATATGGAGTGGTAATAGGAAATGAAGCTATAGCAACTATAGAGCCTTTAAAGGATCAAGGATTATTAGGAATGGATTTATTACGTCTTGGACTAGAAAGAGGTAAAAATGCTGAAGACGCATTAAAAGTAATAACTGACTTATTAGAACAATTTGGCCAAGGAGGTAGGCACAATCAAAAAGGATTCAATTATCATAACTCATTTATAATAGCTGATCCAAATCAAGCTTTTGTATTAGAAACGGCTGGAGAATGGTGGATTGCTGAAAAAGTGAAAAAATTTCGTTCAATCTCTAATGATATTTCTATTAGAGGGAAGGGTGATTTACGGCGAAAGGGGATCATACAGCATGCCATACAAATGAATTATTGTAAAGATGATGATGATTTTGATTTTTCTACTGCCTTTTCAGCAAATAATAAAATGCCTAGCTATATGAAATACTCCATGAACCGATTAAGCGAGAATGAAGGGAAAATTACACCTGAAATTATGATGGGCTTTTTAAGAGAACATGAGGGAAATATTTGCAGGCATAAAAGAAATGATTTTACCGCAAGTTCTCAAGTATCTCATTTAAGGAAGAAAAATAAATCAATTCATTGGTTTACTGGTAGTGCTCTTACATGTATGAGCTTGTTCAAGCCTTATATCTTTCCTATTGAAAAAATGAATGCAATAAAAGCTGAACAATATGAAGAGGTAAAAAATGATTGGTTTTGGATGAAACATCTCAATCATATTAGATCTTTTATAAAAAATCCCTTAAAAGAAAATCCTGATAGAACTCATTTTATAAAAGTACTCATGAATAATGAAAAAGATTTAATAAACAAAATTAACGATATAAGTTCAAATGAAACAAGGTTTTCTGATGAACAATTATTAAATGAGTTCCAATCATTAAATAACTTATCTTGGAAAAAGGCAGTAGAACCAATAGAATAAAAATATATCTTTTTTACCGTGAATCCCATGTGTGATACTTTTGTAGCCTTAGGAAATTCCACCCTCGATGGTAATGTAATTTTTGGAAAAAATTCTGATCGTCCAAATACAGAAGCTCAACTAATCACTTATTCTCCCAGAATGAAATATCCAAAGGGAGATGAGTTAAAATGTACCTATATTTCGATACCCCAAACTAATGAGACTTCGGAAATAATCCTTAGCCAACCATGGTGGATGTGGGGTGCAGAGATGGGTGCAAATGAATACAACGTTGTAATTGGAAATGAAGCCATCTATACTCATGAACCTTTAAGAGATATTGGATTATTAGGAATGGATTTACTTAGATTAGGTCTTGAGAGAGGAAAAACAGCAAAAGAAGCGATGGATATCATCATAGCATTACTAGAGAAATATGGACAAGGAGGAGGATGTGCATATGATGATTCAAGCTGGTCCTACCACAATTCTTTTTTAATCGCTGATCCTCATAAAGCTTACGTGCTAGAGACTGCCGATATGTGGTGGATTGGTGAAGAAGTAAAAGATGTGAGATCTATTTCTAATAATATTTCAATAAGGGGAAAGGGAGATTTTCGGAGGAGAGGGATCATACAACATGCTATAGAAAAGAATTATTGTATAGATGATGATGATTTTGACTTTGCATTTACATTTTCAGGATCCCCAATATCTGAACAACCCTCACCATATTCTAGAAATGGAAAATCAACTATTCTATTAAAAAAAAATAAGAGAAAAATTACGTCTAAACTTATGATGGATTTTTTGAGAGAACACGAGGCAGGTATATGCATGCATGGTGGTTTTGAGTCAACAGGTTCTCAAGTTTCACATTTACGAAAAGAAGGAGAATCAATTCATTGGTTTACAGGGAGTACACTTCCTTGCTTGAGTCTTTTTAAACCATATTTTTTTCCAATTGATAAGCAAAATGTCCTTGAACCTGGTCCTTATTCTAAAGTAAATCCTGAATGGTTCTGGAGTAGGCATGCTAATGAAATAAAATTCACTGGAGTATTTCGATTATTACCTAAAAGAGAGCAATATATAAAAATATTAGAATCCAATGAAAATGAGATAATTCAAGAAGTAAATGATGTTTTATCTGAAGATACAAATATTATAGATAAAGAATTAAAAGAGAGAAAAAACGCAATTAATTGGAGAGCTTGGGAAATATCTAAAAAATTGATCAATTAAAATGATAAAATTATTATTTTATTAATTATTTTTATCATTATCTTTAGAGTAGAATAGCTTATTATTAGGTTATCAAGATGTCATTAGAATTAATTGGAAAAGAAGGCGTCATTTCTAACTACAGACGAGGTCGTCATACAATACATCAAAAATATTGTATTATAGTTTTTCAAGATATTACAAACCGCAAAAATGCGAATAAGTTGGTTGGTAAAACAGTGGTCTGGAAGAGTCCAACAGGTAAGGATCTAAAAGGAGTAATAACACGTGCACATGGTAATAATGGTGCAGTTCGTGCTCATTTTAAAAAGGCAGGTGTTCCAGGACAAGCTCTTGGTACAAAAATTAAAATAATTAAATGATATTTCTAATTTATCTTATATATTTCTAAAACCCAGGCCTTTAATAAATAAAATAAGTAGTTTTGATCTACAAAATTTTTTAAATTCATACTATTACTTTTATGTAAAATCACATTAGCTTTAAAAAAAATGAATTCCATTATTATTGAAAGTGAAGATATTGGGCAAGTAAAAGCTAAATTACTCATCGACAAAAATCCAAAAACCTGTCAATCTCTATTTGATGCACTACCAATGGACTTGAATTCTAAGCGATGGGGGGATTGTTTATATTCATATACACCATTACATCTTGAGGCAGAAAACACTCAAATTGATGTAGCGATCGGAGATGTGGGGTATTGGATGGATGGACACGCATTTGTAATCTTTTTTGGACCTACACCTCATAGTACTGACGAGACTCCTAGAGCAGCCTCAGCTATTAATATTTTCGGGAAAATTGAAGGAGATCCTTTGATTTTTAAAAAATTTGAAACACTTACATTTACAGTAAAAAAAGGAAATTAATCCTCTTTACTTTATTTTTCACTTTTATATTAGAATAATCTCATATATACAAATATTTATCTTTGAAAAGAGAGAATTTTGGTTATAATCTTATTTCTTAAAAATATTATAATCGTGATATACAAATGATATTCATCATTAATAACACCTCTTTCTGTATATGATCGTGATAAAATACCTTTTTACCCAATTAGATTAGGTTTAAATGCTAGCAATGTCAGAAAATAACACCCAATTATGTCGATTTTGTCAAAGAACAAAAAATTTAACTTATTATTGTGAGAATTGTGGGTCTTCTTGTTGTTCTGACTGCTTACATGAAGAAAAAATAGGATATTATATTTGTCAAGAATGTGATTCAAGAAATATTGAGATTTTAGATTCAGGAGATAGAAAAATATGTAAAGAATGTGGATCAGATAATGTGAATAAAGTTTCTCAACACATTAAATCTTGTCCAAAATGCAATTCAAATCACATTCTCAATATCTATGAAAAGAAGGAGGAACTTGAGCAAAAATTCTTAGAAATGATAAGAAATACGCGAAAATTTGCAGATCCCTTTATTGAACTTAGAAATAAATTAAGTTTTTTAAGAGAAAACCTTAAGAAAGCAAGAGATCCTCCAATCAAATGTTATCATTTTCCAAAAATGGAGCAAGAGTTAATTATTTTATTTAAAATGTTTAATGAAGTCGTTAATACATTACTAGATAAGATAAATATCCATTTTCATCATTTTTCTCTCAATCAGGATTATTTCTTTGACATATATGTTCAACCTAATTCAAGTATAAGAGTAATTGAAAAGATATTACAAAACCTTATTAGGAGTTATGAATCAATTCAAGAGTATATTAATAAAAATATAGAACTCATTAAAGAGATTGTAAAAGAAAAACAAACAAACCTTCAATTTATTGAGCAAATTAATAATTATTTTCTTACCTACAAGAATGTTTTAAAATTGGCAACTAATGAAAAACCAGTTTATGCGATTAAAGCTAAATATGATAATGGTTATAATCCACAAGGCGTTGTAAGAAAAACTAAAGGGATATTATTTGTTACAAATTTTGACTTGTCATTCGTCCACTTATTTGGAGTGTTTAAAAAGAAAAAAGATTTGATAATAAAAACTCCGATTGATGATTTGACAGATATTCAAGTAAAAGGAAAGATTAGAAAGAGGGTATATTTAGAATTTACATATGGAAAATATGAATTTTTATTACCTCCACGTACACATTCTAAAGTTGTTGAATATATAGTATTAGCAAAAACTTTTGATGAGAATACAAAACATAATCATGAGGCTGCTGAAAAACTTCAATCGATAGATCTAGATCTGAATAATCTAGTAAACTTTATCGAAGAAGCTATCAATACATTCTTTAGTTTAAAAGTTAAATATAATCAAAAATTCAATAATTTGTCAATCCAAGAATCAGAATATGGTTCACAACCATTTGCTCAAACTTATAATGAACAAATTAATAATCTTCAATTTGGTAATATTCAAAATCAACAAAAAAACCATTATGTTCCACTTCCAAGTTTTCCACAAAATTCACCCTTTGATAATCAACCATTTTATCCCAATAATCCAGGAATGCCAACATCAACAAATTTTGAAAGAAATCTTGATAGAGACGACAGAAATTATTTATTTCGTAGGGTTGGAAGAGTTCAAGCAGATTCTCCACAATCTCCATCTCCTAGACGTAGTTTTAATAATGAATGGTTTCACAAGGCCGGATTAAATCGTCAATCTACCGTTGAAGATGTTCCTTTTATCGATCCGACTTATGGAAATTATAATAAATATCATTTATCAGATTATTTCGTTCCAAATCCACGTTTTACACAAGAAAGTAAGAGAATGAGAGAATTAAAAAAAGAACGATATAGTCTTAATATGACTTTAAAAAAGTTAGATGAAAAGTTCGATCATAATTTGATCTCAGAAGAAGATTATTTTAGATTATATACTAATATACAAAAAAGAATTTCAGCAGTTGATGAGAATTTAGGGTCATTAAAAAATGATGTTTATGAAAATCTTTGATATCAACTGAAAAATAATGCATTATATCAAAAGGTATGAAAAATGAGTAGTTCCAAAGAAATAGTTAAAAATACACATGAAAAATTAAAAATCTCTATGAAAAGAAAATCAAGAGCTCAGGTCATTTCTTTATTCTTAAACCTGCTTAGAAGAATGGAAATTGAAGAAATCACTAATTCTCATTTTTACAATATGATCGCTGAAACATTATCAATAAATCCGATATATTTCATGCATAAAATCTATCCACAATTAAGAAAGAAACTCGAAAAATTATTAGATTTCCAAGAGCTAAAAGATTTAGAAAGATATATCCTAAAAAAAATTAGTTTTCTCCAAGGAGAAACATTTATTTATGAATTCAAGGGGCAATTAACTCAAAGAATTGAAAGAACAGGTAGCAAAATAGTATTAAAAAATGCAAATATTTACTTCACTAATTATAGGATGATAATACATTCTAATGGGATAAATATAGTATCTACTGAATCTGAAGTACGTTCACATTTTAAGAATGATTATCTCAGGAAATATTATGTTAATATGATTTTAAGTAGAAATTTTTATCATTCACGACCCTGTTTTGGATATGAATTTCCCATTTTAGAGCTTTATGATATTGAAAAAACTAGAACTAATGTACAATATACATTTCATCAAGGAGGGAAAAAACTTTATTGCGAACTGGTTCCAAAGTTTGTTTTTAACTTAAAGGGTATTGATAAAATTCTGAATGACTTAAATAGTGATAACATCCCACTAACAAAGCGAAAAGTACCTTGTATCTCATGTGGAAATAATATAAAACTCAAGCATCAATATTGCAAACATTGTGGTAAAAAAATTCAAAATGAAGAATATAATTAGCTTTATAAAATATAAATTAATTGAGTAAAAAATTTTAAACTTTTTATTCTCACAATCTTTATCTTATTCATGAAAGAAAAAGATGGTTTATTTACTACTGTAGTTGGTAGTTTACCTTTAACAGATTCTCCAGAGAATATGATTAAAGGCTTTAAAGATATTATTGATGTGGGGATAGATTACCCCTGTTATCCACAATTAAAATCCATGATTACATCTTTTCTAGATCCTTTATCCGAAATTATAAATCCTCTAATAAAAGAAGGAAATCATTTTTATCTAAACGAGGATTTTGAAATTCCTGATCAAATAATAGGTTTAGAATATGGAAAATTTATTCTCGATTTCTTTAAAGAATATCCTGATCTAAGCAAATGCGTCTTAGGAACAAAAGCTTGTCTAACGGGTCCATTTACCTTGGCAAGTGAAATAATTTTACGTGAAAATGCTGCAGAAAATATAAAAGCAATGATTTTTAATGAACCTCGAGCCTTAATGGTAGAAAGTTATGTTGAAAAACTCGCAGAGATAATGAAAAGGATAGGAAGTGCATATAATGATATGGGCATAAACATCATTTCAATGGACGAACCTATTTTGAGCATAATTGTTGGAAGGAAGTCTTTTTTTTATGATGATAATTTTATCATTAAAATGCTTGATAAAGCAATCTCAGGGATTAAAGAACTGTCTTCAATTCATGTATGCGGAAGAATTAGTCCAAAATTAAGAGATCTTTTATTAAGTACTGACGTAAAAATCTTGGATCATGAATTTCGCACTAGTGAAAGTAACTTTGAGACTTATAAAAAGGAACATTTTGAGAATACTGACAAGTTTATCGCAATGGGTTCTGTTCAGACAAAAATATCTTCAATTGAGAATGGTAACGTTAAAGATTATGTAGAAGATATCAGTTTTCTCAAGAATTATATAAAAAAAGGTATTGAACATTTTGGAATAGAGAATATAATAATCAAACCTGATTGTGGTTTTGCTCCCTTGAAAGAATCATTTGGAGAAAAGCTAGGTTATAAAATTGCAATAAATAAATTAAAAAATATGGTAATAGCATTGAAGGAATTAAGATAAAAAGATTTATGAAAAAACTCATGTATTTAATTCTTTTTTAAGCTTCTCAATTTCTTCTTGAACTTTGGATTTAGATAGAGTAGCAGCATCTTCAAGTGGTAGTTCTTCTTCAGTAATATATTCTAAATCTTCTTCAGGTATAGTTGGCATGGCTCCACCTTGATCTAAAAGCATTTCAGTTTCTAATTGATTCAATTCATCAGTCACATCTATTCCTAAGTCAATCTCAAGATCACCACCTAAAATCTCCGCAGATTCTTCGATCTCCGAAACATATGCATCTGCTTCTTCAGATATTTCCGCAATTTTAACTGGAGATGCTCTGATTGCAATATCTTTTAACTCATCTTTTATTCCCTCCATTGTTTCTCCTGTGGCTAATATTAACTTGCCTTCTTGTATCGCATCGAGTTGTCTTTCAATTTTTATGCGCATATTCGCCGCGCGATCAACTTTCATGGAATATTGCTTGTATTGAATTAAAAAATTTTTAGCACGATCTTTTTCTCCACGTTTTAATGCAATTTTAGCGTTTTTTCGACTAATTTCCGCCTTTCTTGTATAATTCTTGTTAATTAAACTTAGCTTTTGAATGTGGGATTTTGCTTGGGTGATCATTTTATCTTGATTTTCATCAACCCCTTTTTTAGGAAATAATTTTTTTTTAAGTCCCATTTTTTATACTTACACCAGGTATGGAAGTTTTTTTAAATTTTTTTCTCAATTTTATATTAATAATGATTTTTTTAACTTAAAAATTTATTTTAGAACGGTAAAGAATTTAATCTATTATTATCTTAAAAAAATATTAAATATATATTGTTTTCATAGTCCAAAATTTATGAGAGATCTAGATGAAAAGAATCATTCTTAATTTTGAAAAAAAAAAAGACAATTTTAAAGAATTGGTACAAGAATCATTCAATAAAGATATACTTAATTTCCTTATTTCAAAAGCAACTTATGAAGAGTTTGAAAAAATAGAGCGCCTTAATCTTTTTTCTAAAGATGTTGATACAAAATATTTAGTTTATGAAGATGAAGAATCATTAAATCAAAAATTAACCGAAAAAAATATTAAAAATATCCTTGGTTTTTACACTAAATTGAAATCGAAAGAAGATGAATTAAAAATAACTAAACTTGCTAAAACTGGTTTAATAGATTATATGATTGTTAAAGCAAAAGATTGGAAGATAATTCCATTTGAAAACTTAATAGCTGAATTACACTCTAACGATATTGAATTGATTGCTGAAGTTGAAGATGTAAAAGAGGCAGAATTAATGCTCAAAACTCTTGAAGTAGGTGTTGATGGTGTATTAATGACCCCTAAAGACGCTAATGATATAGGATCACTAAAAAATTTGATGTATGATACATTTAATATTGAATTAACTAAAGCTAAAATAACGGGAATTGAAACAATTCCAGAGAGCGAACGAGTTTGTGTTGATACCACATCACTGCTTAAATCCGGTGAAGGGATGCTAATTGGAAGTACTGCAATGGGATTTGCTTTAGTACATGCTGAAGTTTTTGAAACTCAATTTGTTGCATCTAGACCATTTAGAGTAAATGCAGGAGATGTTTCAGCTTATATTTTGGTGCCTAATGATGATCCGGAAAAAATCTATAGGACAAATTACTTGTCTGAATTAAAAGGTGGAAAAAAAGTCTTGGCAGTGAATTATAAAGGAGAAGCTCGTATGGTCTCTGTTGGAAGAGTAAAAATCGAGACTCGACCAATGCTAAGATTTGAAATGGAGGTTTCTAAAGGAGCTAAGACGATTCAAATAAGTTGTATATGTCAAAATGCTGAAACGATAAGACTAGTAGATCCAAGTGGAAAGGCAAAATCCGTGGTGGATATTAAAAAAGGAGACGAAGTATTAGTTCATGTTGGACCTGGGGCAACCCATTTTGGAACAGCAATTAAGGAAACTATAATAGAAAAATAAAAAAAAGTAATTTAATTAAAAAAAGATTATTATTCTGCAGCGCGCTTGTCACGGATCTTTTCCATATGATCTGCGGTAATAAGGTTAATTCCCCTTTCTTTTGCCCAATCAGCACAACCTTTCAAAGCCTTTTTCAGAAAAATGCGTGGTACTCTGACAAGTTTTGCACATGCCTCCTCTGTAAATTTTACATCAGGATCAATTCTATCAGCAGCATACATTACAGTAGAAACTTCAACAGCTTTATTTTTTGGAATACCTTCGGCATAGGGTTGATTAAATTTAGAGATCCAGAAATTAGTATTATCTCGATAACCGTAATCGATTGGAATTCTTGGAAATTCCTTTCCTTTAACACCATTAATAATAGTATTTTTATATTCAGGTTTCATTAAGATATTATCAATTTTTAATATAAAATGTGCCCCAAATTCACTCGTAATACCATTAAAATCATGGTATGGAGGAGAATAACTTTCCTGTACTGTATCTTTATGAGCACCATCTAGTTCACTAAGCCATGTGCATTCAAAAACTTGATAAGATTCATTGATGATTTTTGGATAATCCTCATTAGGATTCTCTTCCTTTTTTAAACCATCCACTAAAGTAAATATGCAATCTTTCATTTTTTCTTCTGTTGAATCACCTGGAAATCCGAGAGCGACGCATTGTTTCATGAATTTCCTAGCATCAGGTATGAAATTAAGAGCGCATTTTTTCGTTCTAAGAATATTTTTTGCTGTATTTGAGTTATTACGAGCTTCAAGTAACATGGTGTAATAGGCCTTTCCGGCTATATAATATGGAAAAACCAAGGAATAAGGGCCGATATTTGTCTGGCCATCTTCTGAAATTGTACTTATAGCAACAATAGGCATTGGAAAGAAGGAACTGGTTTGATAGAAATTATCCAAGATAGTTATGTTTTCAAAATTTTTTATTGCCATTTTTTAATCATTGTAGATATTATATAGAATGGTAATTAAACCCGTATAAATTGAAAAAAGAGTAATCTAAAAAAAAATATTTGAATTTTTAAATTGTGATCCTATATAATACAAACATCTTTACATTAATTAAAAAAATTAAATTTCTTGAGAAATGTAATTCCAGTTAATCTTATATTTTATCCAATTATTAAAAATATTAAGAAATCTGTTAAATAATCATTTTTTTGTTTCAATATAAAAGAAATTCATTATATTACTCGTTAGAAATCCAGGATGAAAACTATGAATGTTATCATAGGAAATTTAAAAAATTGGAGGAAATTTATTTCTAAAATTACATTTATTGGTAGTATACAATTTATAATCATTACTATCATTGCTATGATAACTTACCCTGATGGATATAATTTTCTTTCTCATTATTTCAGTGATTTAGGAACATTCAAATCAATTTATAGAGTTGACAATACCTTGAGTAGGGTATTATTTATAATCACATGTACGTGGTGGGGATGTACTTTATTTTTTTTCTGGGCAATAATGCCCTTATTATTTTCTGAAACAAAAAAAATAAAGAATTTAAGTATAATCGGGTCAATCAGTGGAATTATTTCCTCCCTATTTTTAATAGCTTTAGCTTTTTATGGATATGATTTATTCTTTGAAGAGCATGGAATTACAGCAAGAATGTTCTTTATTTTAATTGACCTATCAATAATGACATACTCCATTACAATGCTAATGAACAAAAATTATCCCCAACATAATGTAATTGGAATTTTTAGTATTATCCTTTCAATTTTTACATTTTTATTCATTATTCATTTAATTCCTTTATTTCATGTAATAATGCAAAAAATAGTTGTCTATACCTTTATATTTTGGATTAACATACAGGTAGTTGTTATTTGGAAAAAGAATGACAAATAATTAAGTTATAAGAAATATCTTTAATAATTATTTCTTTTTAATTTAATTATAGCACAATTCTGAGGAAAGTTAAATAAAAAAGAAAAAAGATCATCATGACAACATATTGGGCACCATTGATACACATATACCAACCTCCCACTCAAGAAATTGAAGTATTAAGAAGAATAGATAGGGAATGCTACAAACCGCTATTTTCTACATTCGAAAAATTTGATAATTCAAAATTTTGCTTAAATATTAACGGAGTCCTCATTGAACTTCTTTACGAATATGGATTGGAGGATACAATGGAATTAATAAAAAACCTCGTGTCTGAAAATAAGATTAAAATTTTAGGAACTGCAAAATTCCATCCCATACTTCCATTGATTCCTAAAAAGGAAGTTTATCACCAGATCCGATTAAATGAAGAAATAAATCGTAAAGAATTTGGGAATAATTGGGAACGAACAGGTTTTTTCCCTCCTGAAATGGCTATATCTAAGGAGATTATATCAATAATTAAAGAATTAGGTTATAAATGGATAATTATGAGTGGTATTGCATGCTCAGAAGATTGGCCATATGATAAAATTTTTACTTCCCCCAATGGGCTTCAATTATTCTTTCGAGATGACATCCTTAGTAATAAAATTTCATTCAATAATATAAAAGCTGATGAATTCGTTGAAGAAATAAAAAATATTTTTGATTCTGAAAATAATGTGGACGTAAAAACAAAAAAGAAAATAAATATTTTAGATAAATATTTAATTACAGCAATGGACGGAGAAACTTTTGGTCATCATATTAAAAATTATGAGAAAACTTTCTTAGCAAAAGCATTAAAGTTAATTTCTGAAGATGAAGATATTCAAACTATTTTTATCTCTGAACTGGATCAGCACATATCTATTGCTAATAAAAAGATATTACCTAGAGAATCATCATGGAGCACGAGTTATGATGATATAAAAAATGGTATACCATATCCTCTATGGCAACACCCCGAAAATAATGTCCATAAGTACTATTGGAAGATAGTCAAGAGTTTGAATCGATTATTACATTTAGCTGATAAATTAGATTTGACAGAGAATTGGGAAATTGAAAACTACTACAGAACTTCAAGATGGTTTTATGATCAAGCCCAAAATTCATGTCCAACCTGGTGGAGTAATCCATTACACGGAATGTGGTCTCCAAATTTAATTTATAAAGGCGTTGAATTGCTCATGAAAGCTGCTTTGAATGCCCAATTAGCTTTAGAATATGCTGGGATTAAAGATGGTGAAGGATATTTTGATTCAATCTCTTATTATCATGGATTGTTACTCATGGAATTATATATAATAACCAGAAAACATTTAAAAAAAATAAAATAAAAGAAATAGGAACTTTAATTAATCTAAATCATAAAAGAATTAAATTAATAACATGTCTGGTAACGAAGAGAAAGAACCTAATGCATGTATCTATTGTAAAGCCAAAATTAAATCTGGGGAAATATATTGCCCAAAATGTGGAAAATTAAATAAAAATTTAAAATTAAGCGAAACTATACAAGGAAAAAAGGAAGAGAAAGATTTTCATAGGACTTGTTCGGGATGTGGATCCATAATCGCTTCAAATAAACTTTTACAATGTCCTATATGCAATACTTTGTTAGAGAAAATACCTGAGAAAAAAAAACCACCTTCCCAAGAGAAAATTGGATATGTTTTTAACTTGAATACATCAAAAACACTTCAACCAGAACTCAATAAAGAGAGGTGGAATATTAAAGAAGGACTCCAAGTTTTTGAATTTACTATTCTTTTATATTTCTTGATTTATATAACAATAATCATTCTTATTGCGCAAACAGGAACCGATATTCAGATCAATTTTTTGACTCTTATGATCGAACTAATTCCTGGAAGTGTACTATGTATATATCCAATATTTTATATTATTAGTAAAAAAAACAAATTAATAAAATTAGGTTTTGATACAAATATAAAAAATAATATCTTAGCAATATTAATAGGAATTTTTGGAGGAATTATTCTTTTTATATTTAATTTTTTGTATAACTTTGTATTTAATTCATTTGTCTCTATTGGATTTCAACAATTCATTGACTATAATGGGAGCTTATTGCAGCGTCAACAAGTACTTCAAAATTCAGGACTTTTGATATTTCTATATGCAATAGGCATCATAACTTCAATAATTTCAATAGAGATTGTTTATAGAGGAGTGCTTCATAAAAGTCTTAAGGAAAAATTTGGAAATTCTATTTTGAATAAAATAATAGTTGTTCTTATTGTTGCGTTGATTTACAGTGTAATCAATTCGCTTGCTTTAAGTTTTACCTATATCTTTGTCAGTCTATTCTTTCTTATTACTAATTTTATAATCTTTATAATTCTTGGTATGCTGTTTGAAATAAATGGAAATATATACAATACTTTAATTGCTCATGCATTATTCGAGGTTCTTGTACTTATAACAATATTTTATTTATAACAGATATTAATTAATATGTTGAGAAAAAACATTAATAAAAGAAAAATCAATAAACTATTAGTATATTAATATATCAAAGTAAAAAGACTATTATTACCTAATTTCTATATCATTGGAGTAAATTATTTTGGTTAAAAAGATTTATAGAAACAAGGGATCTAAAGATAATATAATAATTTCAATAGCAGGCGCCCATGGTGTTGGTAAATCAACTATTTTCAATCTATTAAAGAATAAGGCTGCTGAAATGGATGATTTTAAATTCAAATTCTTTCCAGAAAGATATGTAAAAAATCCTCCGTTTCCTTTTGGCTCCTCTAATAAACAAATCGCTTTTAGAAGTGAACTTCATTTTCTCCAGCAATTAATTAAGAGAAATCGTAGCGTGAGAAATTTTGATGAAAAATATAATGGAAGAATAATTATTCTTGACAGAACTCCTTTATGTGTTTTAATTTATTCCAAAAGCTTAGATTTAAAAGAAAAGGATTATAAACTCATATTGGACACATATAATTCTGTAAAATGGATAGAAGATTATATAATCTATTTATCGGCTGAACCAAATATAATTTTAAAGAGAATAATTCAGAGAGGTTCTTTAGAAAAGGTAAGAAATGAATGGAATGAGGACCAAAGAGATTACTTGTTAAAAATATTATCAAATTATAACAAAATGCTTCTAACAAAAATTGAAAAGAATAAACTATTTATTATAAATACTGATAATTTAACTCAAGTTGAAGTTCTGAAACAAGTTGAAAATATCATAATTAATTTATCTGATTATTCTTTTAAAAAACAAATAAAACCACCAGCAAAACAAATGAGTTTGAATAAATTTTTAAAATGATATCGAAATATTTATTATTTAAAATTATTATGATAGTATCTAGAAGATACATATAAAATTAATATAAAAAAAAGACCGTTAGTAGAATCGAAAATAAAATGTCAAGCATAGCAGAAGATATCAGAAAAAATATGATGCTCCTCTTGAAAAATGAGGAAGCTAAAACAGATCTAGAAGGTCTCTCGATGATTTCCCGCATTGGAATGAAAGTAGTATCATCTAATTCAATGGAATTGGATGCTGATGCAGTATCTGCTTCATGTACTGCTTTAATCGATTTAGGTGTTCGACTTTCAGATGCAACCAATCATGGAATACTTAAAGAAATTATCCTTCATAATAAAGGAGGATATAGTATAGTTGTAGCTATTAATGAAGAATATATTATTTTTTGTGGTCTTAAAACGCAATATCGTATCGGATATTATTTAGGATATTTAAGAGACTTAGCATTAAAATTAAATATTTTGTTGTCTGGGAAAGAAATTACCCTGACATCCCTTGCTTTAGAAGAAGCAAAGACACAAGAGGTAGAAATAAAAAAAGAGGAGGAATCAGAAGTCTCTACTCCAATAAAACCCTCCGTGGAACAAGATAAAGCTGCATTGGACGGGTTGTTGAATTTTCTTGATGATTGGGATGCTGAAGAAAAAGCATCAATGGGTGTAGTTGAAGTATTTGAAGATATTGAAGCGGGAGGAAATATAGTTGGAATCCCTCAAAGTATTTCAACAAGGCTCCCAAAATCTACTGGGGGCGTAGGAATTCCAAAACAAGCACAACCAAAAACACAATTTCAAGTATTTGATGACGAAGTCCCTCCTATTCCTCTCGAAGATTATACTCCAATGGAAATTGAGGAAGAGGGTGAATCTGCTCAGAATATTCCCCCTCAATTCTCACATGCTCCTGGAGAATTACCCCCACTAGATGAATTACCTACTTTTGATCAATTAAACGTTCCTGATTTTGAATCTTTAGCAACCGATTCAGAATATAGTACTGATTTTGTTTTAAATGAAGAATCAACAGCTTTGGATTCTGCTCTTAAAGAATTAGGATGGCTAGAAGATGAATAAAATATTTCTCCTATTATCAATATCATCATAATAAAAATTCTTTTAAAATAACTTCTAATTATATTTTTAATTATTTATATTGATGAGTATTTTTGATAAAATTCTTGAAATATATCAAGATTATTATATATGTCATAGTTGCCTAGGACGAATGTTTGCACTTCTAGGCACGTATACAACAAATATTGAAAGAGGATATTCATTACTTTTATCTCTTACATTAGAAAACCATAAAAAATACTTGTCTAGTGATAATAGTAGTCAAATTGAAGGATTAAAGAATTTAAAAATACTCTCCGAAAAAATTAGGTTTATTCCCGCAAGAAAAGTTTTAGAAAATGAAGGTATCAGTTATATCAACGAATTTGATGAGCTTAATTGTTATTTATGTAATGATATTTTTGATAATATTGATAAATATGTTGATAAAGGTTTGAAAATCCTATCTAGAGTTGAATTTGATAATTTCTTAATTGGTACTAGTCCAGATCCTAATATAATAAATAAAGAAGATAAATTCAAATCAGAATTTACACTTTTAGAATCGGAATCATTTAAAAGCCATTTTAATAGGGTAATTGGTAAAGATTTATCAATTAAATTAAGTAAAAAACCAGAATTTAATAATCCTGAAGCAACCCTTATTTATTCTATTGGTTATGAAAAATGTGAAATAGAATTGAAATTAAAACCACTTTTTATATATGGAAGATATAATAAGTTGATAAGAGGCATTCCACAAACACATTGGGATTGTAGAATTTGTAAGGGTTTAGGATGTGATCAATGTAACCAAACAGGAAAACAATATTTAACAAGTGTAGAAGAATTAATTAGTCCTTTATTTGTTATTCAAGCTAAAGCAACAATTTCAAAATTTCATGGTGCTGGACGAGAAGATATAGACGTGAAGATGTTAGGAAATGGGAGACCATTCATTCTTGAAATAAAGGATCCTCAATTCAGAGCTTTAGATCTAATTCATCTTGAAAAAAAAATTAATAAAAAAGTGAAGAACAAGATAAAAATAAGTAATTTACGCTATACTGACAAAAATGAAGTCATTAGAATTAAAGAAAATGCAGAAAATACTAGAAAATTATATAGAGCAATATGTAAAATAAATCAAAAAATATCTAAGGATGTTTTTCAAAAAAAAATTAATAAATTATATGATAAAATTGAAAATAAAACCATTAAACAAAAAACTCCCCTAAGAGTATCTCATCGTCGAGCTGATAAAGAAAGGGAGAAAAAAGTATATAATATTAAAAGTAAATTTATAAAACCAAATTTATTTGAATTTCAAATCGATGTTCAAGGAGGGACATATGTGAAAGAATTAATCCATGGGGATGAGGGTCGAACAACTCCTTCTTTTGCAGAGATTTTTGAAATGCCAATGATATGCAAAGAATTAGATGTAATGGAAATTCTCCAATAGTAAAAAAAATTGATAAAATTGATAAATTATAATTCATTGAACTAATTTACTAACTATATATTTTATAATATTAATTTTACAGCTTTAAGGTGTACAAAATGACACTTCATAAAGGATATCGTAACAAAACGCGAAAACGTCATAGGAAAAATTGTAGAGCAAAGGGACTTAGTTCTATTGAAAAATACATGATAGACTATGATATCAATTCAAAAGTAGATATAATAACCGATTCCTCAACACATAAAAGAGGAATGCCTCATCGAAGATATCATGGACGGACTGGGACAGTTATTGGATCTCGTGGTAGATGTTATTTAGTTGAAATAAAACTAGGTAACTCAAAAAAAACTTTAATCATCGGTAAAGAACATTTAAGGCTAAATCATGATTATATTAATAAAATTTAATGAGAAAAAAAAATGTCTGGAAGAAAAATTGATGAAAGGTTAGTATCCATACCTGAAGTTAAACAAATAATGGAATCTGTTAAAGAAAAAGTTTTTGAAATAGATTCAGAAGAAGGAATGACACATTTTCAAGAAATTACTTATAATTATGTTAATAAGTATGCTAAAATGTCTCTTGAAAAAGCACATAAAGTCCAGAAGCATTTATCAAAAAAATATGGTCTAGAAGATCTCTACATTATTAATATCATCAATATTGACCCTAAGACGATCCCAGAATTACGAGTAATATTGGAAAAGTCATTTAAAGGAAAAGCTTTAGATGATGATCAATTAAAAGAATTGCTGTATGAAATTGAAGAAATAAAATCGTCATGATAATACTTGTGATGTAAAAAACAATAGAAATTCTTATAATCTAAATATTTTACACCGAAGAGTTTATATAGACGTGACTGCTTTAATTTTAATGAAAGTTCATATTTAATGAGAAGTTATAATATATTCTTAATAATGGTTATTACAAAAATTGGAATAAAAAAGAATGGTTGGAATGGAAAGAAGATATCAAGATCGATACAGAAAGCCTCCTCGCAGAAGGCCATATCAAGACAAGGGTCCTCGAAAAAAAAAGCAATTTATAAAAAAACATCGAGAACTTATAATCTTAGATATCTTACTCCATGGCCATCCTGAAGAAAATAAACCAAGTTGGTTAAAAGTACCATTAGCACAAGTAATTACTTTTCCTGATTTTGTTCTATATGAAGTAAAAATAAATAAGGACTCAGATATTAAAGTTCAAGAGCGGGGGATTTATGAAAAATTCCTAAATGAGCATAAATTAGGAGATGTTCTTAAAAAAATTGATTATGAGGAATTAACTCCAACTGCAAAAGCGTTGATTCAACCAATTCTTGAAAAAGAAGTAGTCAATTTTGAAGAGCAATTCATAAATTTCTTCAATAATTCCACATCAATCACGCCTCGAATGCATGCTCTAAAATTATTGCCAGGGATTGGACAAAAGCATATGTGGGAAATAATAGAAGCTAGAGAGAGGCAAAAATTCGTAACCTTTAAAGACATTTCTGATAGAACAAGTGTATCACATCCTGAAAGACAATTGGCTCTAAGAATAATTAAAGAACTCCAAAGAGAAGGCGTGAAATATTATCTCTTTTCTAAGACAAAAGCATATGAATAAAACCAATGATAAAAAGAGAGATACAGCAAATTTTAAAACAATTAAATATAACACCAAAAAAGAGCAAAGGGCAAAATTTTTTAATAGACAGCAATATTAAAAAAAAGATCATAGCTTTATCAGATATTTCTGAAAGAGATATTATTTTGGAAATTGGTTCTGGTTTAGGGGCTCTTACAAGTGAATTAATTAAAAGAGCTAAAAAAGTAATTTCCGTTGAAATTGAACCTAAATTTTGTGAGTTTCTTTCTCATGAATTTTCAGACAATGATAATCTTGAAATAATTAATGGAGATATATTAAAAATCGATATACCTATTCACGATAAAGTCGTTGCTAACACGCCTTACACGATTACGGGACCATTGTTAGAAAGAATTTTTTTTAAAAAAAATCCCCCTCAAGGAATCTTAACAATTGAAGAGAGTCTTGCTAAACGTATATTTAATGTAGAAAATTACAGAATGCTCTCGAGAATTAATATTGGAGTAAATAGTTTCATGAGCCCCGAACAATTTATTAATATATCACCTAATTGTTTTTATCCTGTTCCAAAGATTAAACTTGCTTTAATAAAAATATCACCAAAAAATAATATCAATTCTTTTTTATTAGAACAAGAATCAAGAGAATTTTACTTAAGGTTCATTGCCGGAATAATGCCATATAAAAATAAAAATATAGCAAATGCTTTAGATTTATTTCTTAATAAAACTGAGAAAATTAATTACTCACGTGCTAGTATAATGCAAATCCTAAAAGATAATAAATTTGAGAATGATAAGACATTTACATTCACTATCGATAAGATTTTAGAAATATGTAAGTTATTTTATTTTCTTAAAAAGAAATAATATAATTTAGGTGATTTTTATTAATTTACCACCAGATCCAATAATAAATTGTTCATTTAAGAATATTTATACTCCTTCAGATGATAGTTATTTAATAATTGATTATTTGAAAAAAAATATTACACGAGATTATTTTGATGGAATAAAGCTCCGCCTGGTGAAGAAGATTTTGGATTTAGGTACGGGAACGGGTATCATTGCCCTATTCCTTTTAAATTTGCAAGCATATTATGCAAATTTTAAAGCAAAAATCTATGCTTCTGACATATTAGAAGAAGCGATACAATGTGCTAAATCAAATGAAAAATTAAATAATTTTAAAGGAAAAATTAAATTTATACATTCAAATTTATTTAAATCTTTTCCAGATAACTTAAAACATTCTTTTGACTTAATCATTTTTAATCCACCTTATCTTCCATCATCAGATTTGATAGATAAATCAGTTACTAAAAAAAAAATTGATTATAGTTGGAATGGTGGTAAGTCAGGAAACCAAGTCTTCTTAGACTTTCTTGAAAATGTAAAAGTATATCTTAATTTTAATTTAAAAGATAAATGTTATATATACTATATTTGCTCTAGTAGAACTGATTTAGATAATTTAAAGAGTAAAATATACAAAAAAGGATTTAAAAACGAAATTTTGGATAAAAAACATGTTTTTTTTGAAGATATATTTCTAAATAGGATTGAAATTAAGGAGCGCTAAAAGGGCCTCCTATCCCTGCGTTTTTCTATTAATTTAAATCCATTTTTATTTAAATTTCTTATCAAATTTTTATATAAGAGGTTTAATTCGTGTGGTTTAAATACAGCTCTTCTATGAGCTTCAATTTGAGGAATTGGGAGACCATAATGATCATTTAAGCTTGAGATGGGATGCAATATTGAGGAGATCAGATCTGCTCTGCTAGAAGCTTCATCAAATGGAGTATTTTCGTCAACAAAAAATTCAATTCTACATGGTATATCATGTTTAGCTGTTTTTAAATAAAAAGCATAAAAATCAAGTGGAAAATAGTAAGGGATTTCTTTTTTAATTCCATCATCTCGAATTTTTTCAATTTCACGTTTACAATTAAAAATGCAACTTCTTTCTGATTTATTCAATACTCTATTAAATAAATCTAAATCTGAAAAATATTCTACTACCCTTCGATAATTAATGTTAATAAAATCATTTAGATGTTTATGGTTTGGTTTTAATAATTGAATTGAATCCCTTAATAAATTAGTTAAAGCTGCAGTTCTTGTATCTTTAATTGAACCAATTAATATTATATTTTTCTTTTGGCAATTTAAATATAATTTGTGGTATTCTTGTAATAAAATATCATAATTCTTCGAAATTTCAGGATCTTTTGAAAAGAGGAGGTTAATTGGCATGATTACTATAGATCCATCAATTATAATCAAGTCAATATCTGAATGTTCCTTAATTAACGTGTTTAATAAATTGATTTCCATATAATTCATATCTATTGTTGTTTTGGCCTCAATAGCATTCTCTTCTTGGTTTAAGTAATTTCCTCGAATATAGAAATTATTATTTCCGCTTAAATCTGGAAAAAAAGTAATTTTTGCGTCATTATTTCTATAGAAATGATATTTAGTAGCTATAACTTTAAGAAAAGAAAAATCAACATTCATGAATTTTTTAATAACAGAACTTCCATCAACACACACAACATTTAATCCATCAATATTGGAAATACTCACTGATTTTTTCAAGTATTTTTCTTTCATGTAAAATTTAGGATAGGGGATAAATTCGGAAAAATCTAAACTTTCCAAGTTATTTATAATAGCATTTATAAAATAATGCTTTAACTTTTCAACTTCGGCATATTCTAAAGCTATATTTTTTAACTCGGATAAGAGTAATTGTTCTTTAGTTATACCTTCTTTTTTTTGTTCATGTTTATCTTTAGTATAAGAATCTTTCTTTCCATTCCTAAAAGAATTACTCTCAATCATTCTTATCCTAAATAAAATAAAAATATCTCTTAATTATGATGAGATATTAAATTTATTGATTTATGAATAAAAATTTGAATTAGTTTATAGATATAAATAAATAAGATCAAGTACCATTATCTTTTATCAAATCAGAAGTTATTTTACGTTTAATAAAATTTTAAATTTTCTCTTGATAATTGATAAAAGATGGTACACAATCTAAATTATGATTATACTTTTAAAGTTATGATGCTTGGTGATGCATCTGTAGGTAAAACATCATTAACGATTAGATATATTTCTGGAAATTTCATGGAAGATTTAAAATTAACCATAGGTGTAGATTTTTATTCTAAAATCATACAGTTTAAAGGTAAAAAAGTAAAACTACAAATTTGGGATTTTGGTGGAGAGGAACGTTTCAGATTTCTCCTTTCACAATATGTAAAAGGCGCTAATGGAGCTTTATTCCTCTATGACATCACGAATAAAGAATCTCTCGATCACCTTCCAGATTGGACTCAGATAATTCGTGAACATGCTGGTCAAATTCCAATAGCTTTAATAGGATCTAAATGTGATTTGGAGGAATATAGAATCGTTCAAATAGAAGATGGTAATAACGCTATACAAAAATATAATCTTGATGGATTCTTGGAATTATCTTCAAAAACAGGAGAAAATGTGGAAGAAGCTTTTAATTTGATTACTGCTGTTCTTTTCAAAAAGTATGTTCCTGAAATTTTATAATTGAAACATTAGTAGATTAGGAATTCTACTGCTAAGATTAAAAATTTCATTTCTTATGATGATTATGTGTCCAGATATTATTTGCTTGGGTGAATTACTTGTTGAAATAATGCGCACTGAACATGATACTCCCCATGGAAGTATTGGCAACCTATATCGAGGTCCATATCCGAGTGGAGCTCCAGCAATCTTCATCAATTCTGCTGCTAGAATGGGTAAGCCTTTTAATATAAGCACGGGGTTTATTGGTGTAGTTGGAAATGATGAATTTGGAAAGTGCATTACTAAAAAATTAGAACTTGATGGAACAGATATTTCAAAAATTCAGATTAATTCTGAAAAGACAACAGGGATTGCTTTTAACCAATACAATTCAGATGGTTCTCGTAAATTTATATTTGCTCCAGGAGCTGCTGGAGAAACATCTCCAGATGACATTCAAGACGTTTACTTTAGAGATATAAAATCTCTTCATATCATGGGAAGCGCACTTTCTATTAGTGAAAGCTCAAAAGAAGCATGTTACAAAGCAATTAAAGTCGCTCAAAATGCTAACCCTGACGTTATTATTTCATTTGATCCCAATTTAAGGCCACAAATGTTAGATATAGAGCAAATTTTAAAAATTTGTGATCCTATCTTAAAAACAACAAAGATTTTGTTCCCTAGTGGTGAAGAAGCAGAATTAATTGCTGGAGTAAATGAAGAAAAAAATGCCTGCCAAATGTTATTAGATAATGGAATAAAAATTGTAATATTAAAAAGAGGAAAAAATGGTTGTACATTTTTTTCTCAAGAATATTATATGGGAATTAATGTTCCTGGATTTAAAATCAATGAAATTGATCCAACTGGTGCAGGAGATTCTTTCGATGGGGCTTTTATTGTTGGGTATTTAAATGGATGGGATTTAAGGATGTGTTCACGTTTTGCTAATGCAGTGGGTGCATTAAAAGTACAACATTTTGGCCCTATGACAGATGATACCTATGATAATGTAATGAAATTAATAGTTGGTTGAAGCATTATACATTCTGATATTTTTAAGGTAAGTTTAAATAATTGAATTTACTATTGTAAAGTAAAGTAAAGAAAAGTAAAGTAAAAAAGTTAGAAATTAAGATATATCTTAGGTTCTTTCAAATTTCTAGCCTTTTTTTTATTAAATATATTAGGAGAATGTCAAAAAAAGTAAAAATAAAGAATTTGCTCCAAACAACAAACCTTTCTTATTCGGAGATCGGGAAGAAATTAAATTGTTCTAAACAATATGTCAGTCAGATTGCTAAAGAGTTTGGACTGGCGAGATATAAACGAAAACAAATAATTTATCAATTTCAAGAAATTAATTCTGAATCAAAAATATCCGAAAAAATGATGAATGAAAGGTTATATCAACCAGATTTTAGTAGCATTTTTGGTAAAAAGTATAGTAATGCTTTTCTTTATGCTCAAGTTGATTCTCTAGTATGGCCTATTTTTTTAGACATCAAACCTTCTGATAAATTAAAAAGACTAATAAGACTGGAAAATAATGATAAGCAAAAATACTTTTATTGTAGGAAAATTTCTACTAATGACGAAAAAGTCGAACTAAATTGTTCTAATATCAATATAGCGTTGATTCAAGCAATGGAATTGGGGAGAGAATATGGAATTGCAAATACAGATGTCATTAATGCTATTGAAAAATCACCTGATACCTTTAGGGCAATTTTATCTTATGATCTTTCTAATTCTTCTAACCAAACAGATATATTACTTGATCTAAAAAATTTTGAGAAAGAAATTTCTATTGCAGGTGTTTCAATATATCCTTCATATACTGAGCTTGATTTGAGCAATAGAAACAATATTCTTATGAATAAATTTTTATCTTATTGTAAAAAAAAAGATATATTCATCAAGATTGATATTGGGAATATGTTCATTCCAGAAAATTACCCTGAATATACATCACCTGAAAAAATCAAGACGTTTCTCTCACATTATCCTGATAATATTTTTGTATTAAGTGGATTAGATATAACAGGTGATTTTCTCTCACTCTATTCATTATTAAAGTATTTCAATAATCTGTGGTTTGAAATTGATCCAAGATCCTTTGGAGGAATGACTCCAACTGATTGCTTTAAACAAATATTTGGCATTAAGGGTTTTGTTCAAAATTGTTGGAATCGATTATTGATTGGGAGTGCAACACCCACATTAGAGATTTCTCAAACAATGAGAGGTTTTTTAGAAGCTACAGAAATATTACCCTCATCTCAAAAATGCATTTTAAGAACATGGGCTTTTCGAAATGTAAATAGATTAAATCAAAAAGCATTCATCCCGTTTGAGAAATCTGATTTAACTCTTTTTAATACTATACTTAACATTGAAGAAATTCAGAATACTGAAAATAGTAATGAAATAAATATCACATACAAATTACAACTTCGGAGTTATAGCATTACTCAGCTACTATATTTGACTGATACAACCAATGATTTGCTTGAAAAAACTTTAAAAGCTTACCCAGACTTTTCTAATGGAGAATTATTCATGAGGACTTATCATACCACGACTACTTTAATCATTAATGAACATGAACATGGAAATTATCTTGACCTCCATTATAAATTTGCAGAGCTTTCAATGCAAGACAACTCCGATTTTTTACACACGGTAATGGCAATGGAAAAAAGGGCAGATTTCAATCACTATGATCATGAATTAGCCTGTACTTATGGGAGCAGGCAAATCATCATTCCTATTATCAATGGATCTTTAGAAAAAGGTGGTCGAGAGGATTTTTACATCCTTGTTACTTTTGGTCCAAGAACTTTTCAAATTCTCATCAAGTTCAAGTTATACAAGGAATAATCTTAAAGTAAAAAGTTCATCTAAAGTCTTGGAGGAATATGAAGGGCCAATTTACTAAAATCTCCCATATCTTGTGTGTATGGTCTGAGCCTGAAACTATAATTATATCTTATTTTTGCTTTTAGTTTATATTCATCGTGAAGTCTTGAAATAGATGGTAGATCTCCACCTACTCCCCTTTGTTTATAATCTATATTAAAGGTTATTGTATTCCTCCGAGGTAATTCGTGATTATGTGTAGCATTTTCTAAATCTTCCATTGTATAAGGCCAAACACTAGTGCTAAGATATGTTCCACCAACATCTGAAACAAATATTCCTTCTCCATTATCACTAATGAGTGAAATCCATCGCACATCAGTTCTATTTCCATTTTCTTGAGGTCGAATATATGGATGAATGAGAGTTTCAACATTCCCAGAATAAATTCCCACCGCTGCTCCCGTTTTTCGATCTAGCATTGTCTCATGAGGGCCCCTGCCAAACCAAGTTATTGTACTGAATTCACCCGGGATTTCCATTTGCATTCCGAATTTCACCATGTTTTTCTTAGGTGTAAAAACATTCTCAATGATGATATCAGAATTTCCATAGATGGTATAAGTTGTCAATAAATGAGTTTTTCCATGTGGAATATTAAAATGGAATTGGATTTGTATCAATTGAGGCTCTAATTCTCCAATGATTATTTTTTTAACTTTTCTCTTTTTACTTGCCTTTTTCCAGCGATATCCAAAATATTTTTTTAATATTGGAATAAGTTTTATTACTCCTAATTCATTATCAATCGGAGCCCTCCAGAAATTTGGAATTAAAGGTGTAGAGATTAATTTTTTGTTTTTATATTTAAACTCCTCTAATGTACCTGATTTTTTTCCTATTATAACCTCAAAATCGTTTCCTTGAATTAAAATTGATTCCCTTGACTCTTCTATTTTGAGTGGTTGCAATGATTGAATATTGAAATATTGTAATTCGATTTTCTCATAAGGTATCTTAAATTGATCCCAAGCTACAATATGTCCCTTATCCGCCCAAGATGTAGCACTATTTAATATAAAAGATATTTTAAGGTGATATTCCATACCAGGTTCAATCTCCGGTTTATTGAACGGTATTTTGATTTCTTTCTTCATCCCCGGTTCTATTTTTTTTGATTCAAATCCACCACTTTGTATTAAGATACCATTTGCTGTCAACTCCCATAAAATATCAACAAAATCTAATGAAATAAAATTGTATTTATTGTGAATGATGACTTTTCCCGTCAAAAGATCAATAGGAATAACAGTAATACTTTGATAAACCTTCTTTACTTCGAATAATGAAGGATTTGGTTTGCGATCTGGCATTACAATTCCATTTATACAAAATGTCCCATCATTAGGTTCATCTCCATAATCACCGCCATAAGCCCAGAATTCTTTTCCTTCAGGAGTTGTTTTGCGGAGACCTTGGTCAACAAAATCCCAAATAAAGCCTCCCACGCAGTTCTCATATTTTTCAAACACGTCCATGAATTTTTGAAAGTTTCCAAGGCTATTTCCCATTGCATGGGCATATTCACATAACATTCGGGGTTTCCCTTTAAAGTGCTTCGGTTTCATTTTTTTAAATAACCATATAGGTATTCTATGTTTCTTTAGTTCTCCAGCTAAAGCTAACTCCTGTGGTGAGCTATACATAGTGCTATAAACTTCTGATACATTTAAGGTCTTATCTCCCTCATAATGAATAGGACGAGTATGATCTATTTTTTGAGCTGCTTTTTTCATCTCATAAAAATTCTTTCCAAATCCCGATTCATTTCCAAGAGACCACATGAAGATTGAGGGATGATTTTTATCTCGTTCAACCATGCTAACCATTCTATCAATGACAGCATTTTTCCATTTAGGATCACTCTTTGGTAATTTTTTTCGCAAACCATGAGATTCTAAATTATTTTCATCTAAAACATAAATTCCATATTTATCACATAGATCATTGAATTTAGGATCATTTGGATAATGACTCGTCCTTACAGCATTAATATTATTCTGTTTAAATATAAGTATATCTTGTAACAGACGAGATTCTGGAACCATTCGACCATTATCAGGATCGTGATCGTGTCTATTAACTCCTTTAAAAATTATCGATTTACCATTGATATAAATCCCACCATCTTCTTTAATTTCAACTTTTTTAAAACCAAACTTACATTGCTCAACTTCAATAACATTATTTTCCTGATCTTTCAATATTACAAGTAAATCATATAAGAACGGTGTTTCTGCTGACCATTTATTGGGATTTATAACATTTTCCTCTAAAAATATGATAACTTGAGATTTATTTTTTATTATAATTCTTTCTTGTCTTAAAGACTCACTAGTAATTACATTTTGCTCTGAATCTAATAATTTAATTTCAAGGGAATGTGGTCCTGAATCTGTTTCTCCAAAATTTCTAATTTTAACTCTAAGTTTAATAGTCGCATCTTCATATTCTTCGTCAAGATCACAATAAGTAAAAAAATCTTGAATATGTATTTTAGGGGTAGAAAATAAATATACCTCCCTAAATATTCCACTAAATCTCCACATGTCCTGATCTTCTAAGTATGAACCATCAGACCATCGATATACTTCAACTGCTAAGATATTTTCTTTATTAATTAAAAATTTAGTAATGTTAAATTCCGCGGGAGTCATGCTTCCTTGACTATACCCTACTTTTTTTCCATTAATCCAAATATAAAAAGCAGATTTGACACCTCCAAAATGAATGAATATTTCACGTCCAATCCATTCTTCTGGGATATTAAATGTCCTCCTGTAAGAACCTACAGGATTATATTCATGATCGATACTAGGTATGTTCTTCAGTCCAATACTGTAAGGATATTTCATATTTGTATATATGGGAATGCCATATCTCCGCATTTGCCAGTTACTTGGAACATCAATTTCATCCCAATTGCTCATGTCATAATCTAATTCATAGAAATTTTCAGGTCTCTGTGCAGGTTTTTTTACCCAATGAAATTTCCATTGACCATTTAAAGATTGATAATAAATTGATTCTTTATTGGGTACCAAGGCAGATTCTATATTTGGATGGGGAATTAATGTGTTGTGTGCTGGCTCTTTATTAATTCCAAAAACTCGGGAATTTTCCCAATTATTTTTTAATTTTAATTTATTTTTCATATATCAATTGGTAACTATATTAATTAATTATCATGATAAATTAAATCCCAATTAAGATACTTTGTGAGAGCCTCTTCAACGATATCACCAACATGATTTAAAGTAACGGCAACATGATGTGCAAATCCCTCATTACAAACTATCTTTAACAGATCTTGTAAATTATTAATTTCAACGACTCCAAATCCACCATACGTATTGAGTGCATCTTCTGTATAGCGACCTTCTGCAATTAATGCTTTCATTTCACCATATAAATCGTCTGTTTCTATTCTAAGTAGAGTGCATGGTTTAGATTTGATCCTTCCTTGAATTGCTCCAAATGTTGCATCATCACCTTTAAGATCCGAAATGATCGGATGAATAGTCATTCTAATATCTTGAAAAAATGATTTTGGGAGATTGCTACAATGAAACAAAACCATTTTATTTAATTCTTCACCATAATTGTTATTCCAATCTAAAATTGCTGAAGGCGTTTCCGTTGCAAGTTGAAGAATAAACATGCCAATTAAACCTGTCACATCTACTTCACATGCAGCAGGGACCAACCCCTCCGAAAACATGCTCATGATAGCACATGGAACAATCCCAAAATTATCTTGAATGCTTGGCCAACATTGAAAGGCAAAACCATCCAATTCATTTTCAATGATCCAATTCTCAATAACTACTGCTAATTTTGCGAGCTTCAGCAAACCAATTTCAGGAAATTCCTTAGTAGGTGTGTAATTTTTTATGAATTCTATTTTTTCTCCTACTTTAGGATCATCATCTTTTAATTGTTCTATTAATCCAAAAATTTCTGACATGTCAATTGGTTCAACTGTAATTCCGTTGAATTCAAGGATTTTTTCACTATAGCGAACTGTATCGAACGCATTAGGTCTTGTTCCTATTTGCCCTAATCGAACGTTCCTGATCTTATTAACAATTCTACATGTTTTCTCAAATTTGAAAATATCATTTTTAAACGAATCAGACTTTATCGAACAAGTATGGTTTTCTGTTAAGCTAAAAGGTATCCCATATTGATACAACACGCTAGTAATAGATATTTTTCCGCAAAAAGCATCTCTCCTATTTTTTCTATCCATTAAGGCAATATCATCTGAGGATGCTTGAATGAGGATTGGAACATTTAAATTTGAAAGTTTAAGTACATTTGCCACTCCTTTCTCATCTCCAAAGTTGGGAAGTATAACCAAGATACCATCTATTTTATCCCGATTAACTTTAAACAATTTAGTGCATTTTTTAGCATCCTCAAAAGTTTCTACAACACCAAATTTTGTATCACTTTCATCTAAGATCACGAAATCATATTTCATTTCTATCATTAAGTCGATTATATCTTTTCTTCCTTGTCTGGCTAGATGATCTGGAAAGACATCTCTATTGCTTACAATGATTCCAAAGCAAAAATCTCTTCTTTGGACTTTTTTATTTAAAAATACCATTCTCTTCACAAAATTATATTAGATCGTAATTAAAATTATAAATCTATTATTTATATAGTTTTAATATCAAGTGGAGAAGTATGTTTTAAACAGAAACGAGTATTTATTGTTCAATAATAGCAACTAAATAAATACTATGATAAAATAATATTATGTATTAAATCTATAATTTTTATTCAAAAATAAGTTAAAATTTTCTATTCAAATATAAAAGAAAACAAGAAGTAATTATCATGGTTGAACAAGATGAAATTAAGCCAGAAGAAAAAGTTAAGAACTCAACTAAATTTTATTATGGCCTCACGTCATTAGGAACCCAAATAGTTCATGGTGTATTTCAAATAGCATTAATCTTCTATTTTAGAGAAAAATTGCTCCTTCCTGAAATTTACTTGGTCTGGGCTTTTATTTTTTTTGCAATCTGGAATGCTATAAATGATCCGTTATTTGGTTGGTTATCAGATAAAACTAAAACAAGATGGGGTAGGAGGATTCCTTATCTATTTTTATTTACCCCAGTAATGACCTTATCATTTATATTTTTATGGTTAGGTCCAACTACAGTTGAAATAGGTAATCTTGGAGTTTTTTTCTACATGCTTACTTTCATCTGTTTATATGATACAGCTTTTACTGCAGCTTTATTAGTATGGACTGCATTAGGGCAAGAAATAAGCATGGATCACAGAGAACGAGGAAATATACAAATTTATTCTCTCTTCTTGGGACTAATAGGAACGTTAATAGCATTACTATTACCATCTATTTTTTTAGATGAACCTGGAAGAGAAGGTTTTATTATCTTAACAATAATATTTGGTATCATTCAATTTATTACGATGGAAATTACAACTTTTAAAATTAAAGAGAGGTTAGAATTTTCAAAGGTTGATAGTGCTGTGGGATTCATTGATTCTTTTAAAAATACACTCAAGAGAACATCATTCATTACAACAGTCATAATGAATTTTTTCTTAATATTCATACAATCTACCTTTTTTGGGCTTCTCTTCTTCTATACCGATTATGCAATTCCAGAAATTGACTCCACTATAATTTTATTATTGGTCGTAGGACTTACAGTTGCAGGTGTTGGATTCGGCACTTATTACACCGTGAAGATAAATAAAAAAAAGGGAGTGAAAACAGCCATGGTTAATTCGATTATTCTCCACGGTATTGGATATTTTTTAGTTGGAGTCTTACCAGGAGTATTAGCTGTAATAGGATTCTTTTTCGTAGGTGTTGGAATCTATGCTTCAATGACTTTATTTAATGTTGCATTTGCTGATGTTATTGATGAGGATGAAGTAGATACAGGAACAAGGAGGGAAGCAGCAATTATGGGAATAAATGCACTTATAACTAAACCCGCAGAATCCGTTGCAGGAGTTTTTATTTCTCTCATGTTATTATTTTTTAATTATCAAGAACCTATTGATGGAGTCCAACTACAACAATTACCGATAACAATTTTTGGTATCAAATTAGCTATAGGAATAATACCAGCTATAGTCGCTTTTTTAGCTGCTTTAGCATATAGTCTCAATCCTTTGTACGGTGACTATTTGAAAGAAATAAAAATAAAAATGTATCAAATGCATGTTGAGAAAAAGGAAAAATTACACAAAATTCACTTTAAATAATAAAAAACCAGATAAACACCTATAATTAAAATGCTTCTAATATGACTCATAATATTGATTATATTTCTCATACCATATGTCTTCATCCAAGAAAAAGATGGTATGATTTGGAAGTTTTTTTTTCACTAATAAACATATCTTTTCAAGTTTGTCAAAATAGTTATTTATCGTACTATAATGCATATTTAATTCCTTTGAAATGCGCGTTTTCGTGACTCCATCATTATCGATCAAAAAATATTTAATAATTTTCTTACTTTTCTCTTTTCTAATAAAATGAACCTCTTCGTCTAATTCTTGTTTTTCTTCAGCTCCGAAATAAACCTCTTGATCATTAATTTTTTTTTTTTGGATAAAGTTGAATTTTAATAGGATATTTATATGCCATCCCACAACAGGAATGTTCATTTTTAGTTTCTTTACAATTTTATAAAAGTATACCCCCGGATATTTTAGAATAAAATTATATATCTCCTTTCTATTCTGATTTAATAAGACATTTTCTCTCGTAAGTCTCGATCCATCAATGATAAGGTTCTTTTTAACCAATGATTGGAGTATTGTTTTTATACCTTGAACACTTATGTTGGTAGAGGTTTTTGCGAATCTCGAACTGATAAAAGGAATTATGGCACTAGCATTAAAGTGTTGATGTTCTTCGATATATTCTCGAACTAAATCTAATACTGTTTGCTCTTCTGTTAATAACTGCTGAGTCATGATTCAAGTAGCTCCTCAGTTTCTATAACTTTTTTTGCTAAGTTTTGATAAAATATCATTTACAATGTCATTTCTTTCAGTAGGTGTAAAAGAAAACATTTCTTCAAGAAATTCCTTTTTTTCAATTGAACTTAAACCTAATTTATCAACCTTCTCTAAGAATTCTTCAGAAAACGATGATAAATAAACGCCTTCGGAGATTTTATTCGTTTTCTGATTCATTTCTGGGTCAAAGATTTGCAGCAACAATTCTTTATTTGTCTTGATGTTTAAGATCTCTTTAGAAGACATAGCATGATTTTTACTCTTGAATTGTTTTTCTTTTTGAATATGTTCTGTTTCTTTTAAAAAATCGTTCTTTCTTTTATGAATTTTGTAAATGGACACTGCTGCTAGTGAACCTGTCAATCCCAAAAAAATTCCAATAACCGTTAATAATGAAAAAAAATCTATAAAAGAAGGTCCATTTCCATTATCACCTATTATATATATATTCACCTTATTTCCAAAAAAAGAATTTCTATTTAACTCATTGGCCTTAGAATAATATAGATAAATTCCGATATCATTATTGCTAATAATATTTCTATAAATTTCATTATTCTCGCTTCCCTTAAATAAAATTCCATTTTCAATATTGTTATCAATATTATTAAATGAAATGAACGAATCATAACATTTATCCATGGAAATACCATTTAGATTATTATTTATTTCATTTAATGTAATTATATTATTACTACATCGATATAATGTTATTCCAGAATAACCATTATTTTCAATAACATTATGTTCTATTTTATTGTGGTCGCAACTTTGAAGCCAATTATTTTCAATAGCAATTCCTTTATGGTTACCAATTATTTCATTATTAAAGATAGTATTATAATTAGACGATTCAAGACTTATTCCAAAATCACTATTGTCATTCATGATATTATTTAGGATATCGTTATTAGAACCCTCCACAATGTATATTCCACAATTACTATTGTTATTCGCAGTTATATTATATATAGTGTTAAAATGAGAAGATATGAGTTGTAGTCCTATTGAAGTGTAGGATAAATTTAAATCCTCTATGACAGCATAACTACAATTGTATAATATTACTTGACCTGCATTGCTGAGATTGTTGCTGTTTAATGTCAATTCATTCTTATAATAATAAAGGCATTTTCCATTTACAGTATTATCTGCGTGGATTTTATGATCAAAGCAAAGGGGATCAACATAAATATAAAGAGGATCGATGTTTAATGTAACTCCTATTATTTGGAGACCACATCTAATCATTTTGTTTCCTTTCAGTTCACAATTATTGCTTTGAGATAATCTAATTCCCCATTTGCAATCGATTATAGAATTATTATATAATTTATTATTATGATTACCTTCTAAAGAGATTCCACTATTCCCATTATTATTAATAATACAATCTGAAATATTGGAATTATTACAGTAATCTGATCTGATTCCTATACGTTCATTATCAAAAAGATGAGAGTTGTTTAATTGTAAGTTATCAACTCTATTAAGAGTGATTCCATCATATTCATTACTAAAAGAAGTAATGTTATTAAGTGTTATGTTTGAAATTATAGAAGCACGAATCCCACTTATATGACTGTACGAAGTAATGTTATTTAGTTGTATATTAGAAACATTGTAAAGATATATCCCATAGCTTGCATTGTAAAGAGTGCAATTTTCTATCTGAAAATATACGTCTGAATTTCTGATCATGATACAAGCAAATAATTCCCCTTGACCGTCAATATCCCAATCTCTAATAATATAAGGGTGCGTAGAGTTTCCATATCCCGTACAATTTCCAGCATCTTTTAAATCTTGCCAGTCTTGATTTCCATCAATATAAATTTCTGCTGTTAAAGTACTTGATTTAGGATGAAAATCATTAACATCCAATTTATCTATATTTTCAAGCATTAAAATGTTCAAGATTTGTAAAGACATTGCAGATAATGATAGAGAAATTAGCAATAAAATTAAAATAAACCTGTTGTTTCTCCTCTTTCTGTCATTCATAGTAATTCCCTTTTTATCTTCAATTAATGTTAATTCTCGTCATTTAATCAAATTTGAAATATTTAATTACCTAGACAATATGATTTAATAAATATGTATCTTTAAACAAAGTGAAATATCACTTCCTCAAAAATCTCATTCAATTAAAAATTTTATTGGAGTCTAAAAATAATTTATATAAATATTCTTAAACTATAATTAACTATAATGAAATGAAATTCATGAAATCCATCTATTAGTAAAGGTTTTATTGTGAATTAAAATTAAAAAACTACGCCCGTAAGGATTCCAATAAAACATTAATATACAATAACTCTATATCATGAAGGTTAATAGATGGAAAAATTACAAAGGGGTTGAATTATTTTACAGAACTATGGTATATTGCTATCTAAAAGTAAATATATATTATGTATTATTAAGAGTTTAATCTCTTAACTAAATAAAGCTAAATAAATTTAATATTAGAAATTCCTATTAATTCTGATTTATCCTACTTACTTTAATGACTGTATTAAATTTTAATCTGAATAATCATAAAGATCAGTTTCAATATCCATCTATTGTTAAAATTGGTTAATCAATAAGATGTAATCATTATCTTGAAAAAGTAATATTTCACTGAATTTAAAGGTCCATTTAAATAGGACCCTATGAGTGTACTAAATAATTTAAGTTTTATATGAAAAAGCTGATCGGTATTGATGCATTTTTACTAAATGAAAATTTATAAAAAAAGGTAATATAAATAATGTCTAAAAGAAAGACGGCAACAGCAATTTTATTGTTATCATTGGGAATAGTAATGGTTCCGGGAGGATTTATCGTGAATGATTTCATACAAGATCTCACCTATAGTTCTGTAGATGAGGGTCTACGAGGTATCAAAGCTCAAGGTGTCCCTCTCGTAATAGAAAAAACATTGGAATTAGGTCCAATGGCTTTAGCACTTACATTTGATTTGATATTGGAACAAGGATTGAAATTTTCAAAACCATTAGTAGATGCAACAATGTTCATGGGACAGGCCTATATCGTACAGGAAACATTACCCTTCCTTGTTGTACCTAAATTCTTTGATTTTCTCGCAGGCCCATTAGGGAACTTTAGTTCAGTTGCAGAAGGTTTTTACTACCCATCTATTCAAGGTATATCAGAATGGTATGGTACTGATTTAAATTTTAGCATATATGATGACCCCCTTATTATTTGGCCGTTGGATCTATGGGGTGGTACCCCCCGGTTAATGTTTGGTACGAATACTACCGAACAATGGTGGGGGGATCGTCTTCCTGGTATTTTTGAAGATACCTACAGGAGAGTCGGAGATACCCAATGGCCACCTGATAATTATACAGATTCTTATAATATAGTCGATATGAATCAAGATAGAGGTTTTGGAGTAATGGAAATGATGGAAATCATTGAAAATGCAGATGAAACCGAAATAAAGGCATTATGTGGTGAATATGGATATAATCTTTCTAATCCAGAAGATAAATTTGAGTATAATGGACAAAATTACACGAAATTAGAAATATTGTATTATTACTTCAATGATTATTTTTCAGTTGAAGTTTTACAAATGATCATTGAAAAATTTAATGAACCAACGGCCAATCCTATTTATAATCCATTATTTTATACTTATCCACAATACCAAATGCGAGATTGGAATGGTAATGATACTTCCTATGAAGATATTATGCTCTATAGTTTTATCGAACAATGGGCAAAATGCAATAACTTTGATAATGGATTTGAATTTTATGACGCAGAACCAAGCGTTCCTGCAGGAATTTATGGATTAGAACCAGGAGGACCTGTTAATTCTTCTGGTATCCCAATGCAAGCTGCTCTTCAAATATGGAACAAATCCAATGAAAATTCCATCTTGAATGTTGATGGAATATATAAATGGTACGATGCTTATTATGATAGTACCACATATAATGAACTCTTATCTGAATTTTCTCAATTTCCGGGTTATGATTTTGAGAATGACACTTATGGAGAAGCAGATTGGGGCTTTAATGATACGGATATGGACTTAATTCTTGATTGGCTTTGGGGTAATGGAGGGGAATGGAATCAAGGATCCTTTTATGAAGTTACTTTGCCCCTACTCCTTACAGAAGAAATTGCCTTCCAGATTCTATTAGAACAGTGGGCTTATGGAACAATTAGAGGTATCGAATTATATCCAGGAGGATTCCCTCTACCATTAGGATCTAATATAGTCTATGGCTTTGAACTTGGATTTCAAGGACCTAATCAGAAAGTAATCCCTGCTCAAATGTCAATAGAGACAGCATTGGCGCTTTGGGACACTTCAAGTGTATATTCACTTACCACGAAGTTAGGCATAGAAAAATGGTTTGCCGCATTAATGGGTGACTCAAATGCTTATCCAACATTGCAATCAGAATTTGGATTAACTGATTTTGATATGTATCTAATATTAAACTGGATTCCTGACTTTCAACATAATGTAATGCCTTACCTTGCTCAATATCAATATAGCTTACCCTCTGATTCAATATCACTCGGTAATATTGTTGAAATAGCATTCGTAGGATTAGGTGCTGTATGCATTGGATTAGGTGCTATGGGAATGGGTGGTTATATTGTTACAAGAAAAATTGCTGCTCACAAGCCAGAAAAAGAATTTGATCCTTTCAAATTAGGTAAAAAAATGGAAAGTAAAAAATAATAATTTCATAAGGTAAAACAATGATCTCAGAGATAAAAATTACTACCTTATTTTTTCTTTCTTTAAATTTTACTTTTTTTCTTTATTTGTAAATACCATGCCTTTATTGATAATTTGCCAAGTTCTCCAACCGTTAGTAACTTTTTCCCTTATTTCTTTTAAAAACTCAGAATATCCTATTTCACGGATTTTTTTTAAATTCTCATTTAGATCTTTGCTATAACGAGCACACATGAGTTTCATCATTTTTCCCTTATCTGTAATATAAGGAGCATCCTGATTTATATGAGGACAAGGTGTTTCTGATTCTGGATTAAAATCCTCACATTCTGCACAGGTCCAATATCCTTTAGAGAAAACACACTGCGCAATTCCACACACTTTAGTTCCTTTTCCACCATTATGACATCCAGGACATGTATTTTTGTTCCTATTTATGAATGATTTTAAGGTTTTTAATGTAATCTTTATATTTTTGGCATTAAAGCCTAATGTAGGTCCAATGTCAATCATGTTCCATCCTTCCCAAATTTCTTGAACTCTTTTTGCAGCTTCCACACAGTCTCCTATGTAAAAATCACATCCTAAACAAATTACACCACAAGGAGCAATCATTCCTCTCTCCTCAGTTTTTATACTATTTAAATCTGAATTTATCAATTAAATCACCTTTTATGTTTCAATTTTTTATTTAAATATATTGGGGAGTAAGTCTATAAAATAGACTAACTTTAATTTATACCATTACTTTATATTATTTAAACAGAAAAGTAAAAATCATTTCCATTAGTTTACTTTTTTTCACTAAGATTAATTGATTAAAATGAGTAAAAAAAACGATAGTATAAATAAAGGCAAACCTGTATTTGATTTTGATAATTTTAAAGAATTAATCGAACTCATTCCAAAAATTAGAGAAGCTATAAATTTAGGAATGATGCGAGAATTAAAAAAACCCAAACAAGAAAAAAAAATATTAAAAATGGACAGGAGCTTTATTAGGGAAGTATCTTCGTTAATGCAAGGTAAATGGACTGCGGATATACTCTTTATTGTTAATTTTTTAAAAAATCCATATTATAATGAAATAAAAAAGGCACTTCCTGAAATAAATACAAGAACTCTCACGAATCGTTTGCTTTTTTTGGATGAAAAAGGAATTATTGCTAGAAAAATACATGATACAAGACCAGTGAGAGTTTCCTATAGCCTGACGCCATTTGGTGAAGGTTTGATTTCTCTCTATATTCCTATTTTGACCTATGTAGCACTTGAATATGAAAAAAAACACAAATAGAATTAAAACAGTTCTCGAAATCAAATTTAAGAAAATAAAATATTAATATTAGATGTAATAACTCATGAAGAACTGGATTTTAATTCAATGAATTAAAACTGGTTCTATCAAAAAGTATTTCATTGTAAAATACTGGAAAGGTTAAGGAATTTTATCCATCAATAATGAAGTAACTATATCTAGATCAATTATTGCCTATTTAGAAGTCAATATTTGATCATACCATCAAAATATATGCAGTATTAAAAATTTTTTTTTTTATCTATCCCATTTTTTTTTGTCGATGCAAAATGGTGCATGAAATTCATCGAATTATTATTGATCAAACAACACATTTAAATAGATCAAATACTAATTTAATCTTAATAAGTTTGAAAAAACTTAAACTAATTATTAAAAATTACATGATTAGTGGAGGAATGAATAAAAATGGCCGCATTTGCATGGAGCCCATTACGAGCTCTAATGAAAAAATCTGGTGCTGAAATCGTAAGCAGGGCCGCAGTTGATAAATTAATGGACTATTTAGAAGAATATGCAAAATCTTTAACTGCATGTGCTCTTGACATTGCGAAACACGCCGGAAGAAAGAAAGTCACTCAAGGCGATATGAAAATTGCTATAGGAATGATCTAAGCAATTTTAGCCTAGTTTTACAATAAATTCCTTATTTTTTTTATTTTTTTTTTCCTTTTGTTCTTTAAAAGAATTTTATATCTATTTTATGAGTTTTACCATATTATTTTAAATAAATCCATCAATAATTAAATAATGAGAGACGAATTAAAACAAAAGAAAAAAATTATTTTAGGTGTATAAGCATTGGACAAGGTAGAGATAATAAAGAAAATCACATTTGGTATCATAAGTCTTTTTGGATTCATGTTAATGACAATTTCAATTATCCTATTATCCAACTTTTCATTTCAAACGCGACTTGATTATACGATTGGGACATTCTTATGGGTATTAATATTTTTAGGGGGGATATTTGGAGGAGGGTCCTTAATTATAATTATATTGGTAGAAGTGAAAAAAAAAGAAGAAATTATAATAAAACAAATAATGAAAGATTTAGAGTCCCCTAAATTAATCAAATTTCAAAAATATCAATTAAGAAACAAATCATTTTTCGGTATCTTTCCAATTATTATTTTATTCATTCCCTTAATTGCATTAACGTGGATATCAAATGAAATTATGGTTTCAGGTAACTTTAATTTAGCATCAGCGACTTTATTTATGGGTTATTCCATAATCATACCTGTAATGATCATATTCGGATTTAAAATTATATTGAGCTATGTAAAATATAGAAAATTACTACGAAATCATGATAAATATTTTGCAAAAGAATCGAAAAATGACGGTGATCACGCTAATAATTATAAAAAAAATGCTTCTTCTCGGAGTATTTGGCTTGCTTATGCAGATAATTTTTATTGTGGTAATTGTGGCACTAATATTAATTCCAAAATGTTCCAGAAGGCTAAAAACAACGTAATAGAACCCAATGGTTTGACTTATTATTTATGTAAGAAGTGTGATAAAAAGAGTCTTGTGTGGAAAATTATTACCTATTTTATTATTTTAGGACTATTAATGGGTGTAATTTTAATTCTCGCGATTACTCTCCTAATAGAAGGTATAGATATTTACCAAGGTATATACTTTTCAATATTAATTTTCTCAACTATTCTAATTCCAAACATTTGGGTGCTTTTTTTCATCCCTACATTGCTATATTTTTACTTTCAGCATAAGAATAGGTATAAATAATTAATTTCTGTTTAAAACAATGAATTAATGAACTTATTTTTTCAGATAAATTTCTTTATCAATAATTTAATCCTTTTATTTAGAAAGGGAGACTCCTGCCAACAAGACCAATTATAGGTCATAAAATAAAATAGGATAAGGAGGGCGAAATCAAAGTGTTTTTCAACACTAACCAAAAGACAAAAATCCAGGATGTGGCAGGAGTCATGGTTTAATTTCTAAAAAAATATTTTATTTTTTTTTTTGGATTCAAAACAATTTCAATCTTTCATAGTAATAGATAATGACGGAATTATTTAAATCTAATTATATATTTTAAAAAAAAGATTGGTGAAATAGAGAATATTTTTTAGGATAATCTTTAAAGAGATTAACAAAAATTTGGTAATCTAGTATGAGAGATATTATTATTTTATATTATTCTCTTGAAATCCTGCCACATCCTGGATTTATACCCCTTATTAAGCTCCTCACTTATTACATGAGCCTTACTTATCAATATTCATTAATTCAAATAAGATTTTAGGAGGGACTTAATATAAATATTTTTTTATTACTTCTCAGATTATTAATAAAAGTTTATTTATTTTTAAATACAGTTATTCAAATTAATAAAAAATGATCCTTAATTTTATATGAATTTTTTATAAAAATATATTTAAAGAAGGAGTAATTGAAATTATTGGAAAATTGTTCCGTGATTTTTTAGATCCGGATGATAATGTTTAAAAGTCTTTTTATCTATCTATTATAATATCAGTTTAGATGTACACCACATTTATGTAAAACAAAATATGAGCTATAAAAATGACTTCAAAAAATTTTTTATCTAATAAAAAAAATGTTAAAATGTCATTTTCAACGTCAGCTGCACTTACTGATTGGGTAAAAAGACATGTGAGTGCTCAAAGACAAAAATTTCCGAAAGATGACAGATATAGAAGTGTTTCTTCTTTCATTCATCATTGTATGGAATATATAATGAATATTTTCGAAAAGGGCAAGACTCTTGAAGATTTTGACAGTTTTGTTGATCAATCCATTGCAAAATTTTATGATCAAATCACGTTTAGGGCAATAATCCCTCATTTCGAAGAATCAATTGAAATGAACAAATATATCTTACCAAGTAAAGGATTATTGAGTTTCTATAGTGCTTTTAGAAATTTTTTTGTAGAAGAAAGTGGTTATGATGATATGGTTGAAAAAATTGATAAAACTGTTAAATTTAATATTAAACGACTTGAAAATTTTTTAAAACAGAATAATATCTCTCAAAGTTTTACTATTGAAAAAGATGAAGATTTGTTTATCCTTGAATACAAGGGAAATTATAAAAATCTACATTTTGATGTCTCTAAAGCAATAGCTGGAATATTTGGTGTAGTAGGATTTAAGATCAAGAATATTACATATATTGCTGATAGTTCCATAAATTATTTTTATACTAGATTTGATTTCGAATCTACAGAACTACTTAAACAGAAAAGACCAAGACTAAGTGAACAAACTGCTCTTGGTATGGAAAATCTTAAGAAATTAATTACATATGAAAACATTCTGAATGATAAATCCGAACATGTTTGGCTCAACACGTCTGAATTAAAGGGGGCATTAATCTCCTTTAAAGATGTTCACACTGGAGTAGAATATCTCAAGTCGAAGATTGAAGAGCTAAAGAAATCAGTTGATCGAAAAGAACTCCAGAATAATGTATTAAAGATATTCGAACACTATCATTGGATTATAATTGATAATAAAAAACCTCTTTCATTTCATTTCATCATCCCAAAAATCGAACATGAAGTGGAACATGAAATTATGGAGTTAATATTGTCTGAGTTCATGCCAACTAATGTTAAAATGGAGAATCAAGTTATCATTGAATAAAGAATAGTCAATAAATGCATTTAACTAATATTTTTATACTCAAAATTTCTATTTTTTATTAGATGACAAATGAGTATTTCAACAGGAACTCCAAAAAGAGGCAGAGAACCCTATTTTCATTTGTATGGATATGAAAGAATAAGAAAGATTAAATATATTGAATTTGGGGGACAGACTATTGATCAAGGATTTAGGTTAATTAGATTAATACCATTGACAATAATTAACGATAGGAATATATCAATCATTGGACCAGATATAATAGATATGAAGGAAGGGACCAAGCATTCCCTAGGTATCGTGGTAGATGTTGGAGGGAATAAATTAGAAAAAGCTATAGAAAATGTTTATGAAGTCATGATTGATCAAATCCTTCAATTAATAGATGGGATATTTAATAGGGGTATATGTGGACGGAACGTGTGGATATTTGTTTGGAAGGAAAAAATTCAATCTTTTAAGATTATAGGCAAACTTATTAATAAATATCTTAAAGCGGAATTTCCTGAAATAGAAAAAGTTCAGACCACATTTTTTATTGATAAAGCTGATCCAGTAAAATAATCTTTTTATTTTCTTGAAATGGTTATTAAAAGAATTACTTTTATATATCTTCTCATTTCATATTAAATTACTTAATGAAAATTTGTCGAATGAAATTTTAATTATTTTTACTGGAATAGTAAAAAATACACAGTTAGACAAATAATGAAAATCTGAGGGGTAGAAAAACTGATTTATAAACAGAAATACAAAACTTATCTTTTAAGTTTATTACTTGCCTTGTTATTAATAAGTCAATTCACCTCATTTTTAATATTAGGATCTCCAAAAATTAAAGCCATTGATACACCTTTTGAATTTAAATATAAAACAGCATCAGGGACTCTTACACGAAATTATTATCCAATTACCTTAAACAATGATAGTGCACCTTTAATATGGTCAATGTTGGATAACCTTCATGTAGATAATATGAGAGTTGCCTATTATGATGGAAGTGAGTGGATTTTAGTGCCTTTCCAGCTTGATGAAAAGGGATATGTAAGAACACTCATTTATACTGCAGGTTTTCAAGCAGATTTTACTCTTCTTGGTGGTCCTGTGCAAGAAGCAGACTTATGTAACTATGGTAGATATCAAGCAATAAAACGATATTTGGGCAAAGATATAGATGCTTCTCCAGATGATGATTATCGAGAGCAAACAAAATACGAATGTGAATTGGGATTTTGGGATACGATTAATGTTGAGAACTGGATATATGATCCGGATTTTGCACCTCCTTCAGAACCTATTTTTAACGAAACTATTGATTTACCACAAAATCCTCATTGTATAGATTATGATGATGAATTATATTTTTATGCTTATAATGGAAATCAAGTTTCCCGAGATAATTGGTGGAATGAGGAAATATATCCAAACCGATTTGAGATTGAAATAAATGATCCTATAGACGGGGGTCAAACGTGGATGTATTTATATTATAATAAAGATGAGAGTATTCCTATTAATGAGGATCATTATTTCATTCCCACAACAGGTCCTCATGCTGGGGCGGATTATATTAATTGGGATCCTTCAAACCTAACAGCATCCGGTATAAATTATGATTATTCGTATAATTTGAGTAATATTGATATTTCTAGTATAAATGTGAATTCTATTCCAATAATAAACGAGGGAGATAAGCAATATATTTCTATGGGCTTTAGTGCAGCATTAAATTACTTGGGAATAATTAATTATAACATTAACGTGGATGATGAGATTTGGGAAGAAGGTACTTGGGATGGTTTATATTATGATGAGATAAAATCATACATCGGTTATGGAATTACAATGGATCTTGACCTTCCCGGTATCGAAGACTTTCCAGGGCAGGATAATAATTATAGAAATGCTCACGATTATAATGGATATTATGATGATAGAACTCATGGAAATATTTATGACACTTCAAAATCTTATATTATCCCTCCTTTTATAAACTTTCCAGATATCATTAAAGCAGATTCTGCAGACCATGATGGAAACACTTCTGAAATCGTTCCTTTCGCAAGAGGTAAACTTGATACTTCTAATGTTAATGGTGAAGCTGCTATTGATGGACCATGCCGCGTGATCATCAATAAATACAATGTTCGAGTGACGGGCTTTAATGTAGATGCTCCAGTAAATTACGAAGAATTTTATCTAGTTACCAATATGGAATCATGGTTTAGCGCTAATATGATGGGTGATTTTGAAACCGAATTATCCATGAATTTTACTTTTGGAGAAAGCGGAATTGAATTTGAATATCAAATATTTGTTCATTTTGCGTATATTGCGGGACAACAATATACCTCAGAATTTATTAGTGATCCTTACTCTTATGTGATGTTTGGTCAAGCACCTGCAGGTGAAAATGGACTTCCTACCCTCCCTAGATGTTACGAAGGAACTGGTAAGGTTTGGCCATTGAAATGTCATCCCGATGGTATTCAAGGAACCGATGAGTATTTAATAGGCAATGGACCTGTTATTGATAAATATGATAATGATCCCATAAATCCTTCTAGTGAAGATAATCCTTTAAGTGATTGGGCTTATGCTCATTATAACACCAGCATAGGAGGTGTATTAACATATATTCCATACCAAGAGTTTAAACCTCTTTTTACAGGAGGTAGTGACGGAAAAGCGGATTTATCTACTTACTGGGCAGATAGTGATATTACAGAATATTCGATATATGGGAATGATGCTAACATAAATGGCGCTACCAAACCGTTTGAAAAAATTGTTTTATTTGCTGATCTTGAGGGTACAAGTGATTCTTTAACTGATATAAATTGTAAAAGGGAGTATGCAAGAATGAAAATAAAACTAAGCGACAATCTTATAATTACAGAACAAGAATTTGATTTAATTCCAAATATTAATTTTATTGCTGACAAAACAATGATAACGGTTGGTGATACTGTTGTATTTACATTATTGGGAATATTAGGAAACGAACCATTGACATTTGATTGGGACTTTGGTGATGGTATTACATCTCATATTGCCGATCCTACTCACATGTATACGGTTGAGGGCAATTATAGTGTTTCCATTACAGTCACCGATGGGGACAATCAAGAAGATACTGAAATTAAAAGTAATTATATTATAGTTAAAAATAAAACTGATCAAGGGATATACACTCCTCTTCCGCATTTTCCACCAAATATTGGTGAAATCATTATAGGGCTTACCATTATATTCAGTGGGGGTGCAGCTATAGCTTTAATAATTTTTTACACTGGAAAAGTACGAACTAAAAGAAAACGTGATAACTATATCCATAGAGGATCTTAAAAATTTAAAAATAATAATGATTATTACTATAATTTTTTTGATTTTACAGGAATTTTAAATAAAATATCTTCTACTTTTATTTTTTCAAAAATAGGTAACTCTTTATGAGCATCATCTTGCTTGAATGGAAAGGTTTCACTCTGTTGATTTTTTTTCATAAAAAATCACTTAATTTTTTTTGATTTTCCTATGCTTGATATTGTAATGAAAAATCTATAAATATTATATATTAGTACCGTTAAACTGATATATAAAGCTTAATCAATTTCTAATTATTCGTGTTATCTAAACGTAAATTTATTATTTTTTACTATAGTATTTTTTAAAATTTCAGAGATTGAAAAGATTATGAGTAAAACAACTAAAATTTATTTTGAAGTAGAAGCAGATATGAAAAAATTATATGAAAAACAAATTGCTATAATCGGTTATGGAAACCAAGGGAGAGCTCAGGCATTGAATTTAAGAGATAGTGGTCAGATGGTAATAATAGGAAATATGAAGGATACTTACAAAGAAAAAGCTATAAAAGATGGTTTTGATGTTTATGATATTCCCACCGCTGTCAAGCGAGCAGATATCGTGTTCATTCTCACACCAGATGAAACCATGCCCGACCTTTTCAAAAAACAAATTGAACCTAATTTAAAAAATGGTGCTTGCATAAATTTTGCAAGTGGCTATAACATAGCTTTTGGACTGATTATCCCTCCTCACGATATTGATGTCATCTTGATTGCTCCAAGGATGATTGGAGCAGGTGTAAGGGAGAATTATTTGAATGGAGAAGGTTATTATAGCTTTATAGGGATTCATCAAGATCATACAGGAAACGCGAAATCTATATTATTAGCATTGGCTAAAGCTTTGGGCACTTTAAAAAAAGCTGCAGTTGAAGTCACGATGAAAGAAGAAGTTATATTGGATCTCTTCAATGAACAAGCATTTGGTCCTGCATTTGGAAGAGTGCTTTTAACTTGTATTAAGGTATTAATTAAAAATGGAATACCGCCTGAAGCCGCATTAATTGAAATGTACATGAGCAACGAAATGTCTTATACTTACGCAAAAATGGGTCAAATAGGGCTCGTTAAACAAACTAATTTTCATTCTCACACATCTCAATATGGTGCAATGTCAAGAGGTATGAGATATCTCAAGTTACCCTTCGAACCAATAATGCAACGTACATTTGATGAAATCGCCTCAGGGACGTTTGCCCGAGAATGGGCAGGAAAATTTGCAAAATTAAAATTTAAAGTTATCAAGTTTTTTGCAATGAAGCAAAAAATTAATAAAATTGAAAAAACTGTTCGCAAAAATCTCAAGTTAGAAGAATTTGATGTATATACTGCTCCAGAAAACATTGAAGAACTCTTAAAGAAACCTGAAATTAAAAATGAATTAACTGATATAAAAGCTACATTTGATTTTTAACTAAGGATTAGTGTATTTGTACTATTTACTTTTTTTTATCCCATATTCATATAAAGCTAAGAAAGCTTTTGAAGCTCTTTCTACATTAGGAAACACTATAAAATCATCTTCTAAAAGCATGTTATAAAATTTACTTCGGCTTTTACTTGTATATTCTGGTAAAGTAATAATTAAAACCTTATTTAATGATTCTATATGCTTTTTTATTTGAAGCAAGTTATGGTAGTATCCCTGAAATCGATCATCATCAGACTCCCTCCACGCATCAGATTCAATTATTACTAAATCAATATTTTCTGCGATAGCTGCCTTAGCAATTTCAAGATATTCATTCGTATAAACAATCCAAGGTAAATCAAGTGGATTTGACAAGCTTCCAATGATTTTAGGATAGATTTTTTTTAATTTTTCAAGAGTTTTACCCTCAAAAATAGGCATCTCCAATCCTAAGCCCGTGATTATGTCTGTTGCTAAAATTCCAAACCCTCCAGACCATAAAATCACTAATACATTTTTTCCTTTTGGGTATATATCTTTTTCTTTTCTTTTTAAAAGACTATAAAATAAGTAAGTATAGTCAATCAAATCATCTAAAGAAGAAGGAACTTCAATAGTAGATGTTTGATTAAACATTGCTTTCCAAATCCTTTGATTTGAAGCAATTGCTCCAGTATGGCTAGCCGCAGCAGTTTGAGCTCTTGAAGATTTTCCACCTTTTATTAATAACACCGGTTTTTTCATATTTTTTAAAGTATTGAATAATTTTTTTCCTTCATTTGGATACAATTTAGAAAATCCTTCAATATACACACATATTATTTTAGTCTGGTCAATATTATTAAAATACTCTAAAAAATCGGATACTTGAAGATCAACACAATTTCCGATACTAACTCCATGGGTAAATCTAAGTCTGTGTCTTATTGAACCAAATTTTATCATTTTTGAGTGTAAATCTCCCGATTGAAAAATTAATGAAATAATACCCTCTTCTTTTGGGAATGTTGGATAATAAGAAATCCCTCCGGTAGGACAATATATTCCCATGCAATTTGGTCCCATAATTCTCGTAGCATTATTATTTGCTTCTAATAATGATTTTATCTCACTTTCTATTTTTTCTCCTTTCTCATCGGCTTCACCCGTTCCTGCAGTGAAGATGTGAATGAAATTAACTTTTTTTTTTGAGAAGATATCTTTTAATGTTTCAATTAAACCTTCTCTTCTAATTGACAAGATGATCAGGTCGATTGTGTCAACAGGAACATCATTTAAGCTTTTATAACATTTATAACCGAATAATTCCTCTCTTGAGGTATTTATCAAATAGAGATTATTCATTTCAAAACCCATTTCTTTAAATCCATATATAAAGTAACCAACTTTTTCACTTGCGTAGACTATAGCTACATTTTTGGGTTTAAATAATGAATCTAATGTCATTTTTATAGGATTACTCAATAATGCTTTCTTCTTTTATAATTTTATTTAAACAATTATAGCAATATTTTGGAAGTGAACTAAATTCTGTTCCGCATTTATTGCATTTATGCCATGAAATAAATTTTTCTTGTTCCAAATCCTTATAGATAAGAGTCTTTTCTGATTTTACTATTTTTTTTAAAATAAATGTAGCACATAAAGAAACCATTACAATAATAAGTCCAAGAGAGATTGATTTGAGTAGGAGAAATTGCATGTTTGAAGAAAAATAATTTGGAGAATATCTTGATATGAAAATATAAAAAAAAAAAATTTGGAAGAATAAAAATAGTTAAATTCATGGTTATTGATTTCCAATATCTTTTAATAATTAAAATAGGAATTAACGCAATTAACATCCAAATACAAACTATAAAAATTAATTGTTCCATATCTCCAAACATCACGTAATTAGCTAAAAATTGAATTATTAACTGCCTCTCTATTATAATACCAGAATCAAAAGATATCCTGAAATAATAACCAGAACTGTATATTATAATGCTCAGTATGATGAATTGAATTAAGAAAATGATTGTTTTTTTTTCTAAAATCCTTCTTATTTTTTCCATATAGTTCTTATTAATACAACATCAAATTAAACTCTTTTAGTATCAAATATGAGCTAAAAATGTCTACTTCATGTAATTTCTAAATATATATAAAAAAATTCTTGATAAATTTAATTCAGTTAAATTATTTTGTTGAATTATTTTTCTCAAAAATTAAAAATTTGTAAATTTTAGTTATTTTTTATTAATTAAGATTATAACTTAAACACGTTTCTGTATTTTACGTAATTAGGATTCATTTAGAAATCATATGTTATTATTAAAATCTTATTTTAATATATTGACGATGCCCTCAGAAAGCGTAAAATTTTTATTTTTTAAAGAATTTTTTACATTATCGTGTATGCTTATTTTTATAATAAATTTATTTTCATGGATTTAAGATATATTCATCTTCCCATGAAATTCACTTTACATAGTCATATAATGGAGGTTCCTCTTTTATGAGTTATACATTTTCAAGAACTAAATTAGTAGAGAAAATAAAATTTGGTTTGCTAAGTCCAAATGAAATTCGAAAAATGTCAGCTGCTCGTATTATTACAGCAGATACTTATGATGAAGATGGTTTACCAATACCTTCGGGATTAATGGATCAAAGATTAGGTACTATTGAGCCCGGTCAAAGATGTCAAACCTGTGGAAATTTAGTATCCAATTGTATGGGACATTTTGGACATATTGAATTAGCAAGACCTGTAATACATGTTGGATATGCAAAAAAAGTTTTAAAAGTTTTAAGATCTATATGTCCAGA
>JBHLME010000225.1:0-3998 GCA_048938445.1 Promethearchaeota archaeon
ATCAATTTCTGAGAATATTAAAAGTAGTCTATAGTTCAATGGAAAAACGATTTGGAGATTTTGTTTCTGTAGCAACATTAACTGAGAAAATTAAGGAATACTTGCCATTACCTACAAATGAGATCCATTCACAACTTTATGAACTCTTTATGGATTATAAGATTGATCTTCAAACAGGAAAGAATATTGGTGGAACTCCTTTAATTCAAGATGGTAAAGAATTTGTATGGTTTAAATTCAAATAAATAATGAGATAGTAAAATAATGACGTTAGAAGAATTAAAATTAACTGAAGAAAAAAAAGACTGGCTTAAAAAATGTACTTTAATATTATTAGATCCTAAAAACGAAAATCCTTTTCCCAAACCACCATTTGCTACAAATTTTTATAATAATCCTCCAACTTTCTGTCATGGTCGAGATGATTACATTTTTCAAGTTTCTAATGAAATCAATGATAGTATAAATGCACTTCAACCTAAATTAATAAGAATCATGGGAAAACAAGGTATTGGGAAATCTACCCTAATTTGCTGGTGTGCAACAAAATTAAATGAAGTATATCCCGTTCCTATAATATACATGGAAACTAGTGGTCAAGCAGATGATTTTAACATGAGATCTTTATATCGCCAAATTATTTCAAAAATTGAAAAGACGGATTTTATTGACAAGTTAATTCTTAATTCGATTAAAAAATTTATTACATTATTTAAAGATGATAAAGGAAATCTTAAAAATCAATTATTAGAAGAATTTTCAGACCAAGAATTGAAAAATATTCTTGAAGATGATGATTATCTCCTTAAAACTATAAATAATGCCGACTTTAATGATAAATTATTTGACTTATTAAATAAGAATGCAATAACTTTAAAAAAAAATATACCCGTCAACCTAAGTTATCTCTTAACATTTTGGAAAGCTCACGTTCAAAATCCAGAAGCCTTAGAGGCTTCAAATGCTCTTGGGGGTAATGGTTCATATGGAGGTATAAGTATTGAGACTGATAATGATGCATCTAAATACATTGAGGAAATAGTTGAACTTCTTAGGTGGTCTTTTGATGAAAAAACTACTATGATTGTAATATTTGACCATTTAGAAGCGGGAGTATCTCAACAAAAAGATGAAGTATTTTTAAATCTATTCTCTTTATTACTTAATCTAAGACAAAAAAAATACATGACTCTAGTACTTTCAGGAACTCTAGATGCATATGTCGCATTTGACGAGGTACTCCAAGAAGATCAGAGACTGCAATTAGATAATTGGTCAAAAACCATAGCTTTAACAAACATGAATCCAAACGACATAATTGAAATAGTAAATAAATATTTAACACGATTTTGGGATAAATTTGAAGACAAGCCCTCTTCAAGGAATTCACTATTTCCTTTTGGAATAAATAGTCTAAAGTATGTTTATGAAAATCATGGTCAGGATTTGAGAAAAACCATCAAGCAACTATATTTACTGATTGAAAAATATAAAAAAGATAAGAAAGTAGATTACATAGATAGTTTTGAGAAAGCTTTTCAAGTGTTCAGGCAACGCGACGATGTTTTATTATCTTTTATAGAAAAAAAAGAATTAAAATCAAAACTCTTAGATGATAAGATTAAAGATTCCTTGAGAACAACCCAAGTTGAAAAATCAATCTGCATGCTTTTTGACATGCTTCGAGATTATCCAGAATATGAATATATCTCAGGTATCAAGTATAACAAGAGTGCTAGTAATACTCCAAGCATCATCATAGAATTTTTTGGAAATGAGGGGCCGGATAGGGTAAAAACGCTAGGGTTAGAAGTAAAAATTTCAAATAATTCCAAAGTAATTACAAAAGAAGATATTAAAAAGACTTATCAAATATTACAGGAAAATTCTGTCGACTATGTTAACTGGATAACTAACATTCCTTTAAATCTTAACATCAGTTTTGACCTTCCTGCAGGTTCTAAAATTACAATAGGAAGGATTGATCCATTAAGCGATGAAGAATTAGCTTATCTTTCATTCATGGTTTATTTCAAGAAAATTAATGGAAGGAAACCAAGAATTGAAGAAATAGAATTTATTTTGAATAAACTAGATCTCTCGCCTATAAAGTTAAAAGAAAAATTAAATAATCTCTCCTTATTGAAGAAAACCAGTTTAACATCCCAAGATGATGATATACCTATATTCACACCTATTAAATCCATTGAGATAGGGCCAGAAATGATTAAAATAGAAGTAGAGAAATATCTTGAAGAAAAACTAAAGAATAATAAGAAAATTAGTTACTCGAGCACCATAAAAACAATCCGAGAAGCATTAAAATTGGATAATAATGATAAGAGATGGGACGAAGATATATGGTCAATTACTATGGATGTAACCAAAGATAAATGTACTAAACAAACTCCAAAAACTATATATTTTTAATCATTTTTGACTTTTTTTCATTTTTTAAAGATTTTTTATGAAAATTAATCTAATATAATAGTTTTTTAGATATAAATAAAAAAAATTTTAATTTTGATAATGAAGAGAATTAAAAGCATTGATACATTCCGCGGTTTGTGCATGATTTGGCTAGTTAGTGCTCATATTATCCCTCAGTGGTTAATATATAATCAAAATATCGCCCAATTATATTCAATTATATGGAATATCATTGACTCTATTGGTGCTTGTGCATTTTTATTTCTTTCAGGAATTAGCAGTTATATCTCTTATAAAAAGAGAGCCCAGAGAGCGATAGATGGTGGATATACAATGAAACGTTCTAGGAATGAGTATTACTTTAGAGCGTTGATAATTTTTATAATGGGTTTTATAGTAAATATTGGCATAGCAATAGTAACCCAGAAATGGTGGTGGGCAATTGCATGGGACTTTTTAATATCAATATCCGTTTGTTTATTTTTAGCGTGGCCTTTATTTAAGACTTCAAGGTCAATTCGAATAATGATTGCTATACTTTTATGGATTATTAATGAAATTATTCTTTTCTTTATTGGAACATATACAGGTGAAGAACCACCATTACTATTTCGTCTATTATATACAGATCAATCCCTTGATTCACCCCTTTGGTTTTTTACATTTTTTCTAATAGGCACGGTTTTTGGAGAATTATTATTTAAAGCTTTAAATATAGAAGATAATGGAGAGAGAAAAAAATATTTGAAGTGTAATCTCTTGGTCCCTTCTTTTATTATAAGCATAATTTTAATAACTACAGGTATTATACTAGAATTTCCAATTGATTTGACTAGTCCATATGTATGGGCGTCTATAAGGTCATTTCCATGGAGAATCCATGCAATTGGAATAGACATGCTGTTGATTTCAATACTGATATTCCTTGAAGAATATGAGATTTTAAAATTTAAAAAAAATTACAGGTTCTTATTCTATTTCTCCTATTATTCTTTCACAGTATATGGAACTCATTATATATTAACTGTTATTTTCATTGAAAGGTTTAATGCCGATATATTTTTCTGGATGACATTATTTATTACTCTTCTCTTATATGGATTACTTTTAAACATTTCATACAAGAAATTGGGTCCAAAAATCTCAATAAAAGCACAAATAAGTAGAATGAGTGTAGTTTTAGCGAATATTATTGAAGAAAGAAAAAATAATAAGAAGAGATTATAAGAATCTCGAATTATACAAAATACTAAAAAGTAATTTACGTTCTTAGTATTACTTAGGGGGAGATAGTACAATCTCTATTGAACTGACATTGCTGCTTTGTCCATTTTCTCCTGTTAGACTTTCTGTAGATATTACTATATCTTTATACTTTACATCCTTAATGAACCTGTTTTTTAAAATCTCACACACGTCAACAGCATGAGAGATAGCTCGTCCTCGAGCTTTTACCGTGCAATCTTCTCCCTTGTTAAGAATCATCATTGCCGCCATAACATAATTCATTGTTGGACGTCGACCGACAAATACAGAGTTTTCATCTTTAGACATCTAATTTACCTCTT
>JBHLME010000100.1:0-16363 GCA_048938445.1 Promethearchaeota archaeon
TCTGATAAAGAAGCTGATTTTTTAAATAAATTCTCTGATAAAGAAGCTGATTATTTTAAAAAATTCTATTATAAAGGGGTTTCAGCCATTTTTTTCGTATTTGATTTATCTCAACCAGAAACTTTTGAAAGCTATCAAAAGCTTATTAAAAAGGCATGGAATGAGGGTTTATTAAAAAAGTGTCCTGTACTGATAATTGGGAATAAACTTGATTTAGTAATAAATCCAAAAACAATTGATAGACAAAAATATCGAGAATTTGTTAAAAAAGAAGGTTTATTAGGATATATTGAATTAAATTCAAAGGGTAATATTCATCCTTTAATAAAAGAAATTCCCCAAATTATTCAAACTAATTTAAAAAAGAATTATCAAGTTAAATTCTTAGTGAACAGCAAAGAATTTGAAGAAATTAGAAGATCTGCTAAAATTTCTCATCAAACGAGATCTGAATTTATTCGTGCTGCAATAAGAGATAAAATACGAGTATTAAATTCTCAAGAACAGGATTTGGATAGACCTCAAGAAATTCATGAAGATAAATTAAGATTGGAAGAGCTGAAGTATATTCGAGAAGTGTTAGAAAGAATGGAAAAGAAAGAAAATAAATTAAAAGAAATGAGATGATAACATTTTGACAGTTAATTTTGCTCAAGTGTTCTAAAGAAATATGTAAATTTAAATAATATATCTTAATTATTGGTGAAAAAAGAATGACTATGAATGAACCAAATAATATAATTATTGAAAGTAAAAAGAAAGTAAAGAAGGCATCAAATGAGCAAGAAAAATTAAGAAGTTTCATCTATTTGCTGATTGGTCAATTTATATCTCTTTTTGGATCATCAATTGTTGGATTTGCCATAGTTTGGTGGATTACTATTGAAACTGGAAGTAGTGTATTTCTATCGATTGCAGCTTTTCTAGTATATGCCCCTGTAATTTTTTTAGTGCCCATTACTGGTGTGTATGCAGATAGATGGAATAAAAAACAATTGATCATAATATGTGATTTTCTACAAGCAATTTTTACATTAGGTTTAATTATTTTATTTATATTAGATATGGTAAATATTGTAGCAGTTTTATTATTGCTTCTATTGAGGGGGATTTGCCAAGCTTTCCATCAGCCTGCTTTAATGGCCATAATCCCATATATGATTCCAATGCAACATTTTTCAAAGTTTAATTCTGTAAGTATTCTAACATCAGGCATGCTTAATTTTATTGCTCCTGTAATTGCTTCGTCCCTAATGATTTTTTTATCCATTGGACAAATACTTTGGGTAGATATAGTCACATTTTTAATTGCTCTAATCCCTTCAATATTTTTAAAATTCTCAGTAAAGAAAAGAAAAAGAAAAAAGAAATCCAATTTCAGAAAGGAATTTAAGGAAGGATTGTTTGCCTTAAAAGAAATTGAAGGGTTAATTTCATTATTAATATTTTTTGCGCTTGAAAGTTTTTTTATAGTTCCATATTTCATACTTATGCCCTATTTTGTCAATATTACTCATTCAGGAACGGAATTTGATTTGGCCATGATACAAGCACTCTTTCAAGCAGGTATTGTATTTGGATCTATAATTCAATATAGAAAGAAAAAATGGAATAAAAAAGTAGTAACAATAATAAAAATAACGAGTTTACAGATGCTTGCTACCACCTTTCTTCTTTTTTCTCCAAAAGGTGCCTTTTTGATGATTGGAATGGGCCCATTTATAATTGGATTTGGTAATGCTATCACAACTGCCTTGATAATGACATTAATTCAGTCTATAATACCTAGAAAAAAACAAGGTAGGGCTATATCAATAATCATCGTAATAGTAAGTTCTAGTGTACCTTTAAGCATGATAATCTCTGGATTTTTTGTAGAATTGATTGGAATTTACATTTATTATTGGATTTGTTTAATTGCCATGCTCATTATCCTCTCACTTGCAATGTTAATGACGAGTATTTTAAGCCTTGATAAAAGAATAGAAGAGAGAATGAAACAATTATATCCTTATTCACTTAAATCTAAAGAGAATAAAGAAATGAATTATAATATGAAGGATTACTCGAATCTAAAATTTCTGAGAAAAAAAACAAATTAAATAATAGCAAATTAATAAGAAAAATAAAAAATAGAGGAGTGAAATACTATCATGAAAATATATAGAAATAATTCAAATGTAATTACGGGAGGTTCAAGTAGTACCTTCAATAGATCCAACTTTTATAAGGATATGCTCGCCCATAATATGAATAATATTTTAAATTGTATTAATTTGGCTGTGGATTTCCTTTCCAGGTGTAAAATAAATTCCAATAATTTGGAAATTTTTGAAGGAAATGTTGACATTATAAAAAGATCCGTGAATAGGGCAGAGAAATTAATTTCCACGGTGAATAAATTATCTGAGATCGAAGATTCAAGCATTTTAAACCACAATATAGATTCCAAAATTCTTTTATATGAGGCAATCAATAATATTAGAAATAATTTTCAAGATAAAATAATTGATATCCAAGTTTTTTTCAATAGTAGTAATGTTCAAGTAAAGGCAAATGAACTCTTGTTAGATATTTTTGAAAATATTTTAGAAAATGCTTTAAAATACAATAATGCTTCAATCGTGAAAATAGAAATATTAGTGACGGATATGAAAGATGATGATAGGAACTATCTCAAGTTTGAATTCATTGATAATGGAATTGGAGTTCCTGAGTCTAGTAAAGAAGCTATTATGGAAGAAGGATACAAAAAGAAAAGTGACATAAGAGGATTAGGGATTGGATTATCATTAGTCAAAAAAGCTATAGAGAGTTATCAAGGTAAGTTTTGGGTTGAAGATAAAGTGAAGGGAGATCATACGCAAGGAAGTAATTTTGTAATTTTGATACCCAAATCATATATCATTATGAAATGACCTAAATATGATTGATTAAACATTGTTTCACAGAGATGAAGCTATAAAACCCCGTATTCACGACATTTTAAGCAGAAATATAAATTTGTTATGAAGCTCAATTTTAAGTAATTATCTTAAATTAATATTAAAATAATTAACAGTTGGTTTATCCTGTAGAAATTTCTTGATTTGTTTAATTAAATGTTTTTCAGCACCCAATGAAAAACCATATCCACTCCCACCAGAAATTATTACATGAACACGACATTCATTTTGATTTATAACATCGAATATGATTGTCGCTGATAATTTTGATTTAATACGGTAATAATAATAATCAAACACAACAATGACGCCACCACCATTATAATTTTTATAATTAAAACTCGGAGGAATTTTTTTTATAAATTCATTGATAATGGTGTTAGGATCTATATCTTTAAGAGTTATGGTTTCACGTTTCATATTTATTCTCAAAAAAATATTTTTAGATCTTGTATTTGGTCAATTTAAAAGTACTCATATTACCTATTTAAAGTTGTATGGTAATTTTCTGAAGTATTTGAAATAGTAAGAAAAACTTTAAAAAAATCATTCAAATTTTTTTGTGTACTCTTTAAATTTATCAGGAGGCCACGCTTTAGGAGTGGTGCTAATTCGAGTATATCGATGATCACATTCAGAAGCCCCATTAGCAAGAGATTGAGTACGTGATAGGCCAAATCCCATAACATTTGCTTGAGCAAAATCGATAAGACATGCAAAAGGAGCATATTTTTCAGCGCTTAGTTTCTTATATGCTTTAAGTATTCCACATTCAGACACTTTAAAGCCATAATCGAAATCTTCATCAGTACCTTCCAAGAATTCCATTACCCAACTATCAGGATATTTCCTCTTATGTGAATCAATGCAATGCTTTTTTAGAGAATTGATAAAAGGATCACTAAAATAGAGATCTAAAAGATTCATTCCTCTCTTCTCTGCTCTTTCCATAGCTTTTTTTGTTTCAATCTCCGTGAATTTATTGTTAAATTCTCCAATTTCTCGATATGTATATCCTTCATTTTCAAGAATTCGAAATATTGCTAATAAAGATACTTTAGATGTAAGAATCGTAATGAAAAAGTTCCTCTTTCCTCCAACATCGGTCATATTAGTCAAGATATCTTCATATTCCTTTCGTATTTGGTTGATTAGACCTTCTGATTTAGATTCATTAAATCTCTCATTTAAAAGATCTTTAGCGATTTTTAGAGAATATTCAAATTGCTTCATTAACTTTTGTTTATTTTTTGAATAATAATCTAAAGAACTCTTAGTTGACATTAATATATCACTTCTAATAAGAAGAATATTTTAATTTATTTACTTGACAGAAAAGTAAAAATACTTTTTAAACTTAATTTTAATCTTCATAGATTCCTTCAATTTAATAACTTGATTCTATTAAAAACTACAATTTCCCATTCTTACCTTTTGTTTTGTATAAATGTTATTTTGATCTTATTATTTATCATAAATTTTTTATAATTGAATTTAATAAAAAATTCTTAGTGGTAAAAAATTCTTAGTCTTATACATAAAAGTTAAAAATTATAGATAATAGCCATATATAACATCTCAGTTTAGTAGAATTGTTTAAAGCATGAATGTTTGAATAAGGATGATGGATATCAACCATATAAAGAAGGTAGTAGTAGTTGGTTCCGGAGTAATGGGTTATGGAATCGGCCAAGTTGCTTTAATGGCAGGATTTAACGTTAATTTAGTTGACATTAAGGATGAAATTGTCAGTAATGGTGTTGAAAAGATTAAAGAAGGATTACAAAAAGTTAAAACAAAGGGAAAATTAGCAGAAGATGTTTCAATTGAGGATCTAATGGCAAGATGTCAAACATCAACGGATTTAGCTTCTGCGGTTAAAGATGCGGATTTTGTTTTTGAAGCTGTTGCTGAAAAGATCGAAATAAAGAAAAATGTCTGTGAAACTGTGATGAAAGATTCACCATCTCACTGCATTTTTGCCTCAAATACATCAACATTTAGAATAACGGATATTGCTGCGAATTCAAATAAACCTGAACAAGTTATTGGAATGCATTTTTTCCTTCCAGTCATCCTTCAATGCTGTGTTGAGGTGATGAAAGGTGAAAAAACTTCAGATGAAGCATTGGATATTGGTGTGGAAATGGGAAAAAGATTGCCTTGTCTTAAGGGAAAGAGACTTTCCGTTCGAATTGAAAAAGAAAGCCCCGGATTTATAGCAAATAGGTTACTCATTCCCCCAAATATATATAATAATTGGGTTTTTGACCAAGCATTTGAAAAAGGCATTCCATGGGAACAAATAGATGCTGATGCTGGGAATTTAACACCAATGGGACCTTGTGAATTAGCTGATTATCTAGGATTAGATGCTAGTTATAATTCCATGAAAAGTTACGAAAATATATTCTCTAAAGAATTTACTCCGGGAAAAATTCTCACGAAATTAGTTATAGAAGGAAATCTGGGAAAAAAAACGGGTAAGGGTTTTTATGATTGGTCAAAAGGCAAACCAGTAATAGATTTTAGTAATAAAGCAGGGATGTATCAACCTGAAATGGTAATGGCAATAATGTTAAACGAGGGTTGTAAACTACTAGAAGAGGGTGTAGTGCCTGGTTATAAAATCATTGATGATGTGATGTTATCGGGAACTAGCATTCCTGGACCATTTGGTCCTGGAAAGAGAAATTATGAAAAATGGTCAAAAATGCTAGAAGAATTTGTAGAAATCAGTGGTAAGAATTATCTAAAACCTTGTGAATTGATGAAATCTGGGGAATTTAATAAAATGCGAAAATGACTAATTTGAATTAATAATTTCAATTTCATTTTCCATAATATTATATAAAGTATAGAGGAAATTATCAATTTCATTTTGCATTTGAAGTATTAGATTATCGTATACACCATTATTTTTCTCTAAAGCACGCATTATTCTATCAACTCTCTCAACAATTTCTTTTTTGAGATTTTCTGAAGGTTTAACAATTGGTAAATGTCTGATCATGTATTGATTTAAATTTATTGTTGTTCCTTTTTGGTTGTTTATTCCATACGTGCAGTAAAATTTTATCAATTTAGAATTAAGAACAGCACATAAATATTTCAATTCATCAGTATCATCATGTAGTAATGAATAAATTGATGATGTAAAGCACATTCGTTCTTTTGTAAAAATAGCTTCTGGAATAATATTATTGTGTTTAATTAAGAGTCTTGGATTTTCATAATACTCATAATTTTTACCTTTTAAGATTGAAGGATCAATTCGGTCAAGATCAAATGATTTGTTTTTTTTTATGAAATAATAAGAAAAATCCTCTTTAGCATTCACAAAAATACAATTATAATTAAGATTGTTTTTGATTAATTTCCTAATTGCTGCTAAACCTTTATCTTCTTCACCACGAATCATTTTTGGGAAATCTTTTACATTCAAGTAATTTAAATTTCCTAATTTTTCGATTTTATTTATTATTTGGAGTTGTTTAGAAGTTGGTTTTATTCTTAGTCTATTAAGTTTAATTGTATCATTGTTACAATATGGACAATGATAATCAAAAGAGTAAACAAAAATTTTTTTTGATTTCACGCATATTGAACAATGAGAATTCAAGCAAGCTCGAAGTTCATCAAATTTCTGATTTTTATATGTTATTATTTTAGTTTTAGGGTAATTATAAACATCTAAGTTATCATTTATTCCATTTTTTTTATCATAAATTATGATTTGAACTTCATTTGTAGCTTTTTTAAACAAGTTTGGACCAAGATCATATATTTTCTGAATATTCATATTTGAAAATAACTCCTTCCTAAAATGAATATATCCTTGCCGTAAAAGAAAGCTTTTTGGAATTAAAAAACAAATTAATCCATTTGACCACTCTAATGCTTTCAGCAGAAAGGTACAATAAATATCCTTATAAAATAAACCTTCTTTCTTTAAAATTTCTTTCTCCTTTGTTGAAAGAATATTCCCATAAGGAGGATTTCCTATTATAATGTCAAATTTTCCCTTAAAAGAAGATATAACACTATTTTTTATTTTTATATTAGATTTTAGACGAGTGATTATATTATACTCAGGACTTTTTGAAATTGAAACCCAAGAAAATAGTTTTAATTGACATAACTTAATCGCCTTCTCATTGATATCAAATCCATATAAATTATTGATTATAGTTTTTCTTAAATCCAAATCACTCATATTTGAATTATTTTTTTTTAAAATATCATATAAACAGTTTGCTGCACTTAAGAGAAAGACCCCTGCTCCACAAGCAGGATCTAATATTTTTATTTTTAATAAAGAATCATAAATACTTTTTTTTATTTCTAAATCAAGGTTATTAATTTCATCAAAATCGTTTAAATCAATATTATATTGAAAATTTCTTTCTAGAATTTTATTAATAAAAAGAAGAATTGACTTTTCAACAATAAAATTAGAAAGCTCTTCATTTGTATAATAAACACCTTCAGACTTTCGGTTGCGATAACTTGTTAAAAAGGATAATTCTTGTGATTTAATTAAATTTAAGAAATCCTTTACCTTTTCTCCATTTTTTGCTTTTACCGCTTCTTCAAATGACTTAAAAAGCTGTGAATTTAAGTCAAACTCGTACCTATCATTCATATCTGAAAAAAATGTATATCTTTTTAGTTATCTTTCTAATTATATTTGTTATTTTCCTTAATTATATGTAACAATTCTTATATATAATATATTTCTTTTAGAATGTTATTTTTTTTGGGTGAAATCAAAATAAAATTCTGTTGATTGCCCTTCTACTGAAAATATAGTTTTATAGGGGATGTTATGCAAAATATGAGCCATTGCTCTGTTAGTCGTAAGAAATTCTCCATAAAGTCCTCGTATACCTTTCTCATGAGCTATTTCGATAAGTTTTTCTAAAAGAAACTTAGCTAATCCTTGACCCCGGTATTCTTTTGCCACAGTCATCGCAAATTCAGCAAAACCAGTATTCTTATTAAGATGATAACCAATGGCACCAATAATTTGTTCCTGTTCCACTTCTCCAACTACAGCAACGAGAGTCATGCTAGTTTGATAGTCGCATACAACCTTTTGTTGAATTTGTGAATGTTTAAAATAATGTTTTGGTGTAAAAAATCGTAAGAGTCGGTCATAAGAAGATAATTTATAGTAAAGATCTTGCATTAATCTCTCATCTGTAAGCTTAATTGGCCTTATTAATATAGATTCCTTATCTTTTATTTGATAAGTCCATTTAATTTCAGGATAAATTACAACAACACCCTCACTGGTCATTGGTATTTTTTGGTCATCATAAATAAATCCAGTTCCTTTAGCAAGTTCAAGTAATTTTTGCCGGAATTTAGGATGAGCAATTCCTATCATCTGCAATATTCGTTCTCTTACCGATTTACCATGTAAATATGCTATTCCCCATTCGGTGACTATATAGTGAACATCAAATGCCCTTAATGCAACGGGTTGAATGTCTAATATGGGTTTAATACTTGATTTTCCATCAGGAGTAATACTGGGTAATGCTACAATACATTTACCTCCTTTTGTTAAAGAAGAACCCATCATGAATTCCGATTCTCCACCTATCCCTGAGTACATGCCTAGTCTAGTATGATTCGTTGCTTGTCCTACTAGATCGACTTCTAGAGCTCCATAAATAGAACAGAGCTTATGATTAGAAGCAATTCTTGGTATATTACAAATAAATTCAGTAGGGTGTATTTCGATGAAAGGATTCTTATCAACATAATCAAAAAATTTTTTCGTACCTATGATGAAACTTGTCATGCAATGAGGAAATGTGCTCTTGGAGCAAGTTACTATATTATTCTCAATGAGGTCAATGATTGATTCAGGAAGCATTTCACTATATATTCCTAAGTCTTTTTTTTCATTCAAGTATTTAGGAAGAAAATGAGGAATTTTACCTAATCCAAAGTTTAAGGTTGAACCATTTTCTATTAACTGGGAGATATACCACGCAATTTTTTCCATTTTTTCGATTCTTTCCTTCTGTTCATGATCTGCGTCAATGAAGTCGTATTTAAATTCCAAAAGAGGAGTATCTTCATAAACAAAATAATCAATATCCGATATTTTTATAAAAGAATTACCCATTGTCCAAGGCATTTGGGGATTTATATGAGCAATGACTATTTTTGCAACGTTACACATTGTCATATTTATATCAACATTAGTACCTAAAGAACAAAATCCATTTTTATCAGGAGGAGATACCTGCACTAAGGCAACATCAATCAATAATCTTTTACCAATTCCCCTAAGAAGGGGAGGGATTTGGCTAGACATTATTGGGGTATAATCGCTTATGCCCATATTAATGGCTTTTCTCATAGAAGGAGAGCCAATTATAGATAGTGTATTATGTCTGAAAGCAGTTGGTTGTTCTTTTATGAAAAATTTTTGATCGGATAAAGTAAAAAAATGATAGATCTGACAATCTATAAATTTAATCATATTATTTGCTAACTGGCTTGTTAAAATTACAGGTTCAGAACAAGCACTTCCAAAATATACTCTTGAACCGGGTTTTATTATTTCAACCAACTTATCAGGAGTAATCTCCTTATCTTTATACTTTCCCCTCCATTCTGTGAGTTTTAATTGAGCCATATATCTCTAACTAATAATATTGTATTTATTTTAATTGATATTTACAGGATTATATAATTTATTAAATTAATATGGCTAATGAAAAATTTGTATTGAGCACATAATAAAATCTTTCTAAAAGAATAATTTTATAAACTTCCCAATTTTACAGATGTATTTTAGGAAGTTTAATTATAAAACCATATTAAGTATTTAAATAATTTGAACTTTCAACCGTAAGTAATTCACTCTTGATTAAATCTTGAAATATTAATTTTAAAATTGTTTCAAAAGAACTCAAAACTCCTTCACCATTTAAAGCAGTGGTATATTCGGCTGTCATATTTTGAAATCCATCATATCCAATTTCATTCATAAATTGCATTGATTTGAATTTATTAGGAAGATCTTGCTTGTTAAAACATATGACAATAGGTAATTTTTCAATACCAGTTTTATAATAAGAAAGGAGTTCATTCCATGAGATTAAATTTCTTTTATATGCTGTTATTTGAGAATCTACAACATAAATTAATCCATCAACTCCTTTTAACGTAGTTGGTCGAGTAACAATATAGAAATCTTGTCCTGTCGTGCTATAAAGGTGAATTTTAAGCTGCCATTCCTCATTTTGAAAGATCATTGTCCCGTAGTCGAAAAAAAGCGTTCTATTTAACGTGTTTTCAACACTAATTAGCTCATCCAATTTTCCAAAATGATTGAATAACGACTTAATTGAAGTAGTTTTGCCTGACAACGCAGGTCCGTAATATACTATTTTTATATTAATTGTTTTATCTAACGCGTTAATTATCATAATTTTCTCATGAAGTTATTTTAGCATTATTTTAAAATTAGATTTAAAAAAACCTATTTTTTTTAGAAAAATTTCGATTAAAAATTTTTAAAAAAAAAGATCTTGATCTTATATCCACTCAGGAGCATGCTACCCTAATTCTTAAGATTTATTGTATCTGTTTTACGAATAGTTATGAAGAAAAGATCTTAAAAAAAACAAAAATTTTGTGTAACTTTAATCCATATTAATTTAAATTATATAATTTATTTAGTCTATATGATTTACAAATAAGTAAATATATTAGGCGAAAATGTTGAATACACTAAATAAGAAAATTTTAGTTGCATTTTTTTCAAAGTACGGATATATTAAAGAAATAACTGAATTCATTTCAACACAATTCAAGGAGAATGGACTGCAAGTAGATCTTCTTGATTTAAGAAAACCTAAGAGAAATAAATGGCCTTCTTTAAACGATTATAAAGGTGTTATTATAGGTTCTAGTAAAACATTATATAGATTTTGGCATAGAACAGTTAAGAAATTTGTAAAGGATAATATATATTTTTTAATCAATCACTATAAAATTGTTGGATTCTTTTTAAGTGATCCTAATGAAGCGTTGATTTTACTAGATCCAATTGAATGTGATAACAAATTTAAAGAACGAATAATAAAGAATTTTAAATTCTTACCTGATTTTTATTTGGATTTTGGACCTGTCCTCGATTTTTCTAAGAGATCGAAGCTAAATTATGATGAAAGAAGAGATTTAAGACAAAATATTAAATTACTTTTGGGGAGAACAAGCATCAAGATTGATTATAATGGTTTTAACGATTTTCGAGATTGGGATAAAGTTCGAAATTTCACTCTAAACTTCTTAAATATATTGATAGAAGGAAAAAAATGTAATGCTTGTGGTAAAGTAATAGCATTTTCCGCAGTATTTTGTACCAATTGTGGAATAAAACTAGAAATTAAAAAATTAATTTAAGATTAAGATGTCCAAATATAAAGAAATCAAGAGCAGCTAAGTTTTCATTTTTCTTACTTTTTACAAATATAATGGTTATAATTCGTTCTAGTTGGTAAAAAAGAATCAGATATAGTAAATTCTTAGGATTCTGAAAAGATTTTCTTTTATTCTATTAACACAACAAATCGAAAAGATGGCTTATATGTTAACCAATATCATCAGTATTTGAAAAAATGAAAAAAATTATCCAAAAAAATCAAGAATATCATCAGGAGGAAGTATGAACAACCAAACCTTTATCCTGTAATTTTTTTATGGATTTAGAAATCTTTAAATTGTCATTATTTAATTTTAAATTTAATATTTTAAGAGAGGAAAGCAACCCCATAGATTCTGGAAGAAAATTAAGTTTATTACCACTTAAATTTAATACTTCTAAATTGAATAAAGAACCAATCCATTCTGGTAGTTTTATGAAATTATTCCAACTTAGATCAAGAGTTTTAAGAGAAGTTAGATTCTTTAATGATTTTGGTAAATCATTAAGCTGGTTATTATTTAATGTTAATTTTTCCAGGGAATTTAATGTACCAATTTTATCAGGGAGATGCTCAATATTATTATTTCCTAAATTCAAATTTTTTAAATTGGGTAAATTAGCAATCAATTCCTTAAGATTAAATTCATTCTTATTTCCGCTTAATCCCAATTTTTTTAGAGACTCAAAATTTTTTATCCATTTTGGAATTATTGTTAAATTATTTAATCCGAGTTCTAGTTTTTTTAGTGAGGTGAGATTTTCCAGTGAATTCGGTATTTTAGTTAATTGATTTCCATGTAAATCTAAAACTTTAAGTGATGTCAAATTCGAAATTGAATTTGGAAGGAGTGTTAATTTATTGTGTCTTAAATCTAAAATTTCTAATAATTTTAAAAAACCAATAGAATTGGAAAGCTCGGTCAAATTATTGTATTTTAAATCTAAATATTTAAGAGCTTGAAGTTTGAAAATAGAATTAGGAATCTCTCGGAATTTATTATAACTTAGATCTAAATATGCTAATGATGATAGATTACCAAGAGAAGTAGGTAATCCACCTATTTTTGTTAATTTTAAATCTAATTTATTAAGTTCTTTAAAGATTTTAAAAACTTCTGTTAGATTTTTTAAAATTTTCCATCCAAAAACATTATTATTAATATTTGATAAATTCAACTCAGTTATAAAACCATTTTCTACACTATAATCAAATTCAGTTAGAGTTTCTTTAATATATTGAATCATGAAATAATTATTAATGATATCAGCAAGTTGGTTAGTAGATAAATCATGAATTTTATTTGTCTTTGTTAAATTCTTTATACTATCATTAAATTTTGCATTTTGAAAATTTTTAATTTTATCTATTAAAATTGCTTTAGCCATATCATCTTCTATTTCAGATATCATTGAAGTAATTGGAATTAAAAATTGTAATGATTTCTCATGATTTAATATCCATTCAAAAGGACCTAAAGCCTTTTTCTCAAATAAAGCTTTTAAAGTTCTTGCTGCTAAAATTCGAATTTGATCATCATTATCAGATATAAGCGAATTTTCTAAGAATAAAAAGACGGATTTATCTTTAATTTTAATTTTATTTAAAATATCAATGCTTTCTAATCGAACTTCAATCTCATTGTTATTTTCTATTATAAAAATCAATAATTGAGCTGCATATGACTTATCAATTTTATTTTTTTTGAAATCTTTAAAAATCTGTTTTGGTGTTAATGCCATTTTTAATTTTTCTTAGTAATATAAAAATACTATCCTAAATTAGCTAATTCAATAATTGTTTTCGCTATTTCTTTAGGTTTATGTTCTTCGATAAAATGACTAACATTTTCGAAAGTTTTTACGTGTCCCTCGAGTTGAGGTAGATGGGTCACCCATTGTTGTATTACTTCATCTTTAGCTGAAGGATCCCACTTTCCACAAAGTGCGCGAACGCCAATATTTTGACCATCGGGACCCCAAGTCTTACTTATCTTTTCTTGTATGTTACGATAAAAATCAGTAGTTTCTCGCTTACCAATACTTGGTTCATCATAGATGTTACCATATCCCCATACTGGCGTTTGAAGCACTAATCGCTTTGAACTTAAAATATTAGCTTCTGAATCAAATTGCTGTTTATATACCCTTTGGGCCGTTTTTTCTTCATGAGGAAAGTTTCCATTTCCCATTTCACGAATAGAGCTCATTAAATTTGTTAATAACATCTCATCTTCTTCTATTGGTTCAAGAAAGATAATACTAGCAGCAAATGCGCCCCAGTATTCATTGGCTATTAATCTAGGTGATTTAGCCCAAGAAACTAGCCGTGATGGATACGTCTTATAGGTTAATCCTGTTTCAGGCATTGGAAAAACTGTTGAATTTAAAATAACTAAATTTGATACTTTCTCTGGAACCTTTAGGAAAGCACCTATACCTATTGGACCACCCCAATCATGGATTATAAGAGTTACGTTCTCTAAATCTAAAAATTTAATTAGCTGCAATAAGTTTTCTGCATGATCCATGCAAACCATTTCATAAGTAGCTTGATCAGATAATCCATATCCAATATGGTCCATTGAGACAATTCGAAATGGTTTTTTAGATAGATTTAGCATGTTTGAAATAACTTTACGATATGTATATGAACATTCAGGATTACCATGGACAAATACGATAGTATTTTCTGGTTCTCCGTTTCCATGCTTGCTCTCTCTAAAAAACATTTTCTTATTCTCATCTAATCCTTCCGATAGCTCAAACCAAAATCCACAATCTTTTGGAAAATAATCTGAGGGATAATCTTTTAGAGGGCTATTTCCTTGAACTTTCGTTACTTCTTTTACAAAATTCATAAAAACACCTATATAGTTAAAAAAAAATATGATTTAAAAGGCCATTGATTCGGTTCTTCTTCTTAGTCCGTGTATCATGGAGTTTGTTATATAAGGATCTTTTTTCCTATCACCTGTAAATCTAGCAAGAATTTTAAGTAGATTAGAATCTATGAACGCCTTTCTCTTGCTTTTTTTCAATGATCTTGGAGTTTTTGAAATTACTTTCGTGATATAAGGAATGTCACCATCTTTTAACTTGTCATTCTTTGGATATATGTATTTTTTGGCTGGTTCTTCCTTTGGAAATTGTCTGAATTCATCAAACATGTTTTCTTTTTTGAATTTTAAAGCCCTTTTTTCAAGAATTTTTGAAAATACTTTTTGGGTAACCAAAGGTTCACCTATTAATTCCCTGTATTTTTCATCAATTTTTCGGACTCTTCTTCTCACGACACCATTAGGGGCTAAATGATCCATCGACGCTAATGTACACCATAAAGTAGCAGCATCTTTTTTAAAGAATTTAGATTTATGTTCGCTCATTATTGGATTATCAGAATTCAAACAATGTTCATAACCCCTAAGCGATACATCAAGTTTTCTGAGAATAGAAGGCCCCCATGTCTTATAGATCAAATCGTATCCATATTCCGTTATATTTAAGGTTTCATGAGTCTCCAAAGCAATGTTCTCCTGCGACCCGCTCCAAAAATGTACATCCTCCCAAGGAACATTTTTAACTCGACCGGCTTTCTTCATTTTAGTATATAATGCAGTTCCCGGAAACGGAGAAAGTCGAGTTAATTGTTCATACGTTGGATAACAAGCTACAAAATAATTGAGATCCTCCATTATATTTGAATGGTCATGAAAATCAAAACCAGCTATCCAAGCGCCAATAGTACGAATACCGCGATCATGGAGATTATTAAACACTTCTCGTGCATCTGCTTCCTTTACTTTACTATAGCCATGATCTCCAGCAAATTTCGACTCCACCCCTATAAAAATACACCCAATGCCAACCTCCGCTATTGCATCCCATCCATATTTATCAGCAAAATTCCAGATATGATCAACTGAACCAAAGGAAAACCAATCAACATTCTCAACGACCTTCGGATTGCTTTCATAATATTGCTTAGTTTTTGCCACGTATTCAGGATGACGGAAATGATCTTCCTCAATTACAAAAATCTGGTGGACATCTGGAAAATGTTCATGGTAAAGATTCATATGTTGAATTAATTCTTCAGGTGAAAGCATTTGTAATCTTTTATATCCAAACATTTCGGTAGTTGCACAAAAATCACATGCTCCCGGACATCCTAATCCTGATACGAGGAATCCAATAGTTCCTCGAGGATATTCATCGACCCATTTAATAGATCCGCCACATTTTGGCATGAGTTTTTGTTCAATAGGGCGATTTGGATCTTCTCCTAATAAATCTCTTAGAAATCTTACACCTTCTCCTTTTACTGCGTAATCAACATATTTTTTTTGGGTCTCTTCATCATATTTTGCCTTGAATGCTTGCGCGCCATATGATCCAATCATGATTTTGGTCTCAGGAGATTTTTCTCGAATGTACTCACACATCTTTAGTACATTATCTAAGTGTACTGGTAAACAACTAATTCCGATATATTCATACCCTTTATCTACTTCCTTTGTAAAATCTTCCCATCTTGGATATTCAAGTAATACTGAGGGAGTTTCTATGTTTTGTGCCAATATATGATTTCCATAACAATGAGTATGAGATATAATTGTAAATATATCGTCACCATGGGTAAAACGCTGGCCTGTGGCATCGGTAAGTGAATCATTAGCGGGTAAGGTAGGATATGGAAATACGGGAGTAGATAATAAAATTTTATTTTTAAACATCTTTTTCGCACTTCTCTATAGTTAAAACAATAGTTTAGCCATTAATACTAATTTGTAAAAATAGCTAATTATTTTATTTGATTTTTATTATATTTAAGTGTTGTGCAGCAGTGCACTGCACTAGTGAATAAATATTCAAATAGAGAATTAAAACAACATAATAACTATTTTAGGCATGGAATAATAATTAAGAATATAACATGATAAGATCATTTTTCCAATTACAATTT
>JBHLME010000101.1:0-16327 GCA_048938445.1 Promethearchaeota archaeon
TTTTCTTTTACCCACGTTCCAAATTTTTGAACATAAGTGCTTTTTCGTCCTGAAATGGAATCTTGATAGTTCCTGTAAGCCCTTCGAGCCGTAGCACTTGACTTTATATCTTTATTTGCAAATTCTTGCATGTGGTAAAACCTCTTTTTTAATTTTAATCAAACTTGTTTGTAGTAGATGATTCTTTATAAAATCATGAAATAATTTATGGTAAATCGTAAAAAATGAAGAGGTTGCTAATAATAGCACCCATGATAATAATTCATTATCTAAAATTATCTTTAAAGAAATGGACTTCTCATGATGAGAAGGAGAAATAAAAAAATCATTCATAGAAAAAAATAAAAAGTTATTCATTTGGTCTTTCCTCTTTCTATGTTTTGCTTCCGGTGTTTATACTGCAATCGAAATACGACAGCAATTGCTCCGAGTATTGAGAAGATGATTAGGGCAACGATTTCAAATCCAGGAGAGGCTGCCACAACAACATCCTTAGTTACTTGATGAGAATCACCATTTGCATCGGTTATTTTCAAGGTTACTTGATAAGTACCTTCAGTATTAAAAGTAACAGCTATTGTTGACAAGCCATAACCAGACTCATCCCAAACTTGATCGTTGTTCATGTCCCATTGAAAGAGATGTTGACTAATATCTCCATCTCCTAATGCACCGCTTACATCATCAAATATCAAATGAAATTCCACTTGAGGTTCTGGAGTTCCATCGATATAAAAATCAGCGACGGGAACTTTGTTGTTTACAGTGATATAACTTGTCTTTACTTCAATATCACTCTCCAAATCGTTATCGGTAATGGTAAGGGTGATAGTATAGCTTCCAGGAGTATCATATTGATGAATGGGATTAATATCATTAGAAATCGGACTTCCATCACCAAAATTCCATTCATATGTCGTTGGGGCATCCCCTGGTGTTCCCGTGAAGGTAAAGGTGACGTCTTCACTCATTCCGACGTTAGTAGAGCTTGCGACAAAATCAGCAACAGGAATGATATTTGACACGGTAATATAATCCATTTTTATCTCAACGTCTTGATATAAATAGGAATCATAAACTGTCAAGGAAACCGTGTAAATGCCTTCGCTTGAATACGACCAAATTGGATCCTGAAGCGTGCTATCAATCGTACCATCATTGTTGAAATCCCATTCAAACGTCGCTGGTCCGTAAACATAAAATCCCGCGTACATGAACTGTATCACGTCATTGATGTGAACCGAAGTCTGATCTGCTGAAAATTCTGCAATAACTATGGGAGGCATAACTTCAATGTAATCAATCTTGGTTTCGGTATCTGTCTCCGAATCGCTATCGGTTATCGTTAATGACACGCTATAATATCCAAACATAGAATACGAATGTATCGGATTTACATCATTAGATATGGGGGAGCCATCACCGAAATCCCATTGATACGTGACTGGGTTATCTCCTTGTGTGCCAGTAAACGTGAAAGTGATATCTTCATCCATTAAAACAAATGTGGAGCTAGCAACAAAATCAGCATCGGGAACGATATTTGAGACAGAGATCAAGTCAATCTTGGTTTCAATTTCTTGGTTTAAATAACTATCATATATTGTCAATGAGACTGTATAAGTGCCCGCACTTGAATATGACCAAGTTGGATCTTGAAGATTACTATCAATTGTTCCGTCATTGTTGAAATCCCATTCAAACATCGGTGGTCCGTAGTCTACCATACCTATATACGTGAATTGAATCATATCATTAATATGAACTGATGTGAGATCCGCAGTGAAGTCTGCTATGACCACGGGTGGCGAGACAGTAATGTAATCAGTTTTGGTTTCTGTATCAGTCTCTAAATCACCATCCGTAATCATTAATGACACGCTATACGTGCCGGCTGAGGAATATGAATATGTTGGATTAATATCATTAGAAATCGGACTTTCATCACCAAAATTCCATTCATATATCATTGGGGCATCCCCTGATGTTCCAGTGAAAGTGAAAATAATACCTTCATATTCGATAACATTTGTGGAACTAGCAACAAAATCAGCAACGGGAACAATATTAGATTCTACCGTTATATAATCTACTTTAATTTCTTGAGCGGAATCCAAGTCTGCATCAGTCACGGTGAGCGAAACCGTATAAATCCCATCTGATGAATAAGACCATATAGGATTTTGTTCTGTGCTGTCAACAATGTCATCATCATCAAAATCCCATTCAAAAGTGGCAGGAGGTTGACCTATTATTCCCGTAAACGTAAATTGTATGGGTTCATCAACCTCAACATAAGTAAAGTCAGCTTCAAAATCTACTATTGGCACTGGTATCGCTAAAACCTCAATATCAGCCGAATTTGAATGACTATCTCCATCAAGATCTATAATTGTTAAAGAGACCGTGAAAGTTCCAACTGAAGAAAAAATATGAGTGGGATTGATTTCATTAGAGACGGGGGTTCCATCACCGAAATCCCATTCAAATGAATGTTCAGTTTCGAGACCATCACCTAGATATAAAGATTCGGGAAGTCTAAATTGAGCTGGAATACCCGTGTAAAATATTTGGGGATTTTTATAGACAACATTAGCAATAAATGGTGCTGTTACCTCACACCATATAAAATGGATATCTCCCATATTTGCACCAACTACTTGGGGATTATAACAAGAATCACCAGCATCATCAGAGATGATTTCGGAAGGACTCCATTCTCCTGATTGGGAATTCTTGAATGCATAGGTAACAACGAGACTAATCCCAGTGAATTCCGTCCATACTACATGTGCAAATTCTTCATCATCTATGTAAATAAATGCTTGATGAGCATAGGTTGAAGAAGTAATAGTCTCGATTGAATTCCATCCTGCTTGAGCATCTTTATACCTGTAAAAAACTTCTCGGATATTAGCTGGTGCTCCAGAATATCCGTCATTATCCCATGTTAAGTGAACATTTTCACTTCCATCCACATCAATTGACGGGTATACATATTTTCCGTCATCTGGATTAGATACTACCTCTGAAGGAATCCATCCTGTCTGATGATCTCTGTATTTATAATATATCTTTGAAGAAAGAGACCCAGTATTAAAATTATCATATGCTAGATGTATGTCTCCATGATCACTTACAACAAACGAAAAAACTCCGAAATAAGGATCATTTTCGGGTAAAATTGTCTCTAAAGAACTCCATTCTCCTGATTGAGCATTTTTACACTTATAGAACAATTCACTAAAGTAAGTATATAAAACACTTTTTTTAGCCCATATCACGTGAACATTTCCATTATAATCTATATCAATTCGAGGTAAATATAATGGTCCAAAAATTTCGGTTGATATAACCTCTAAAGTACTCCATTCTCCTGATTGAGCACTCTTACAAGTATAATAAATATTGGTAGCATTCTTTGAAGCAAATAAATCCATATTTGACCATATTAAGTGAATATTACCATTATTATCAATTTCCATCTTATTATCGACACAATCATCATTAAAATCAGTTGTTACCAGTTCTGTTACGCTCCATTCGTCAGATAGAGCATTTTTATATTTATAATATATATTAGAAGTTCCTAAAGAAGAATCATATTCAATCCATGTAACATGTATTTTACCAGAAAGATCACATTTTATTGAAGTTGGATTTGAATAAAACAAATTTTCGGAAGATAAAACCTCCCAAGTCTCTTCTTCAAATAAGGAATTTATAATAGGTGTCTTATCTAAAGGAAAATTATCAATGTTATTTGAAGTTCCAGAAATAATGTATGGTGTGTCTCCAATATCATCCCGAGGAATATCTTGGTCACTACCGGTGTAGTCATCCCATCGATTTCCTTGAGTGCCATCATCCCATTGATTATTAGATCCACCATCATCTCGAGCATTGATACCATTATTAGTAAATGTATTTGAATATACTATAGAGGTACCGCATTGATCCAATAATACTCCGAAATCAGTATTATCATGAATATTGTTTCCAGAGATTTCATTATTGATTCCATTATCGATGGTAATTCCTATATCGTTTGATGAGAGTTCATTTCCAGAAATAATATTTCCATCACAATTATCATTTAATATAATACCAGCTTCAAAACAATTAGAAATGGTATTACCCGAAGTAATCAAGTTATTATTGCTATTTTCAATGAAAATGCCATTTCCATTTCCGTTTCCATCATTTATATCGTGAATGGTTGATCCCATAATCTTGATGTTTGAACAATCTAAAAGGAGGATACTATGCTCGAAATTGCCAGAAATATCACATTCTTCAATGACAGCATTTTGAACGTTTTCTAATTTAATCGCTGCATCAATAACCGAAGATGTAGCCAAGTCACAATTCACTATCTTAAAATAAAAATCATTTCCAATATTGCTTATATGGATACTATATGCTTCACCACTAGAATCAATTATCAAATCTTGTATAAGTTTTGGTGTACTACTAGTAAAACCATCACCAGGAAAAGCGTCCCATCCGGGATCATCTTTCCCGTTTAGTTGAATTACTCCATATGTTGGCATCACATACCTTATTTCCTGACTTTTCACGGGTTCAGTGTTCCCATTATTATCAACGCTATAATAGGAAATAGTTTTAGGACCGGGATTATTAGTATTAATAGTAAATGGAGCATTATCATAATTGATCCAAGCACCATCATCTATTTTATAATTAGTATTTGCAATTCCTGAACCTTCACCATCAATAGCAGATAAAGTGAAGGAAGTGGATGAAGAAACGAAATTTGGCGCCACTTCTGGAATAAATATCAATTCGGTTGTAGGAGGTTCAAAGAAAAATACCTCACAATAGAAACAGTCAATGTCAACCCGACTTAATCCCCACATATCAGAATAAAATTCAATTCTCATATCATCTAAATCTTCTTGTCCATAATCCAAACCTTGGAATGGCATCATTGTCCATTCATCGTTTTTATAATTATGCTGAAAAGTATCACCGCCAATGTGTAAAGAAACCAAAAAGTACATGGGTGAACCATATGTCATTGAATAAAAATGGAGATTAATTCGTGTAACTCTTTTTGAACCAAGAGAAATACTTCCCATTGAAAATACATCCGTTCTTGGAACATTAACAGTGGAAATAAACTGTCCATCCGGAGATTGTTCATCAAGTAGGGACCAATGCTCTACTCCAATAGGTTCCCATGTATTTGGACCAAAATCTCCATCAGGGTAAATAATCTCTGAAGCTGATGTACGAGGGATAATTATTTCAGAATTATTTAATTTTAATAGGAAATCTAAATTTAATGTAGGATAAATCAAGAAGAATAAGAAAGAGATTCCGAATAAAACCAAAAAGAAGTAATTAACACGCTTTCTTTTTTTATTCTGGATCATCCTATAGGTGTTAGATGACTTCTTTCCCTCATTAACTAGGTACCAAATTTTTTTCATATAATATCACTTTTTTTTTTATATATTATAATATAGTTATATAACGACAAAACTCAAAAAACTGGAAATTTTGAACTGAATATATTGAAGTATTTTAATATTTATCCCTTATCATATTTAAATCTATTTTTCCGGAAATTCCAGAATTTGTACGGACTAATGTCATACATATTATGAATAATTGGATTATATAAGGGAACACTCAAGTTTGGATTTATACAAAAAAGTTATTATTCCGGAAAAACCGGAATGTTTAAGTACAGCATGTAATTTAATCACTATTTATAATGAGTTTAATGGGAAGAAAGCAGGTTTAATAGATATTCTAAATAAAATATCAAGAAAACGTTTAATAATCTTTCTACACCTCATATATGTAAGGTTAATATAGGAACTCAAATAAATGAAGCAAATAAAATTATGGTATAGAACACCAAAAGAAGAGAATTCAAAAAAAAGGTTTTCGCTGTATATTAATGAACAAGTCTCTCTTTTACTTGCCTTTACCTTCAGCATCATTTTTATTTTTTTAATAGGGATTACCATTCCTTTAATGGAATCACGATATGCATATTTTATGGCAATAGATCTCATTCCTGTCGTGATCATGATAAATTATATCTTCATTAAAATAACTTTAAAGAGCCAAAAAGCACGGAATCAGAGAGATGGCTTGGAAAAATTTGAAAAAAGATTGAACATCACGATAGACAATAAAAGGTACGTGTTCTTAAAAAGAAGGATATTATTATATTATATCTCGCTCCCGACCTTCTTACTACTCTTTATTTTTTATTTGGACCTTGAGATTAATGATTGGTTAGGAGAAATCGTTGCAAAGCAAGCTCTATTTATATTAAATGACATGTTTAACGTGGGTGCATCAGCTATATACATTCCCGGAAATCCAAGTCCATGGTATCTTTTAAAAGATACTAATATATATCGAATAGATCCCGGGTGCGTGGGAGCCCAAGTGTGGGGATTAATTGCGGGTCTTACCGTGTTTGCGCCAAGTTCCGAATTTGAAAAGAAAGAAGATTATATCGTGTGGAGGAAAACGAAATATATTATAACAGCTGTGATCCTGGGACATGCCGCAAATATCATTAGGCTTTTCCTACAAGTATATATTACCTATTTGGGATTTGATGCATTTGTTGTCCATAGGCAAATTGCGGATATCACGGCAGTACTGGCAGCAATCCTCATTTTAGTATATTTATTATACAAATGGGTTCCCGAGGTATTCATCTCCGTATTTTACACCCTTAAATTAGGTTACACAATGATATTAAAAATATTTCAATTCCCAGAGGTCATGGATGATAAAGCAAAAGAGTCAAAAAAATATACTTGGCAGTTTTCATGTTGTATTCTTATCTTTTTAGTATTGGTAATAATAGCTATTTTTTATGTATTTGTATGATTAATTTCTTAAAAGATGATTATGAGTAAAACATTTTAGCTTTAATCTAAATTTAATTAATCAAATGAAGCTATATAATATATAAATTAAAAATGATATAATCAATAGAATAAAGAACGATAACGATAATGATAAAGATTTTGTTCGTTCTTTTTATTCTTGTTGAGGTACTGTTTTTATCATTTTTGAAGGAATTGAAATTTCCATAATCCTTGCTTTAAAATTACTTTTTCCTCTATTACATTCAAGTTTGTCTAAATAAGAGATACAATCATTTTGTTTATTGAAGAACACTCGATTCAACTCCCCGATACCTAAATTAGTAATGAAATTTTGTTTAAATCTAGATCCTTTTGATTCCTTCCGCTTGATTAAACCATCAGCTTCAAGCAATCTCAAGATATCCAATACTGATTTTGTTTTTAACTTTTTATCACTATTATTTTTATTAAGATATTCAGTGATTTCATTTGTATTCAAACCTATAGAAAGATTATAAGACCTTTTTTGAATATATAATAAAAGTAATATATCTGTTGCATTACGTAGGCTTATAGAAATTTTTTCCTTTTCATTATTTTCGCTCATTATTAATCCTTTTAATTCTCATTTCTTAGGGTTTATTTCTTTAATAGTGTTGCTTTCTGTGAAAATTAATTTTTTATTTGAATTTTAATCATTTTTTTTTAATTATATACAATATTTTTTAAGTGCGATATATAAAGATAAATGGAGAAAAATTGAAATATCTTTTTTTATAAAATTTATTTTTATCAATTTAACTAACCAAAAGCGAGAATTGCTAATTATTGAATATATTTTAAGTCTAAAAAATTGTAATTTTTGAATTTTTAAACTTTTGAAAGCGTTAAAACTATTCTTCTTAAATTTTAAATCATTCATTTTAATTATTTCTCCAAATTCCATTTAATTGTTCAATTTTTTTATTTTTTTTTAAATGAATACCTTTAGAATATTTTTGGTAATTTGTAGTTTTATTTTATATATTAGAGTGTTATCAATTTGTAGAATTATTGATGGTTCATAATATCAATTTTTTATATAAAAATCACCAACTTTACTTGTTTTCTTTTAAAATTAAATGTTTATATGAGATTTCAGTGCATATTTTTAAAAAAAAATGAATACATGGTTTTTTTTTATTCTTTGGACTAAATGATATTTATAATAAAGAATATATAAATCCTCTTTTTTTGTTGGATTTTTTTAGAAAAATTATTTGACAAATTTAAAAAACTATGATATTTAAGGTAAATTCTAGAAAAAAAAATCTAAGAATAATAATCAAATACTGTTTATAATTAAATAAATACGTGATAATTACTTAACTGATAAAATCATCAATAGTTCTTTGATTTTTAATAAAATTAACCAATTTGCTGCTCTTTTTCCATTGTTTTAGATTAACCATTAAACCTTCACCCATTTTATTGATTGAATCATCGAAATTATCCAATATAAGTGGTGTTGATGCATCAAGCGCATTTTTGACTGTTTCTCGTATGACCCATACGCCTAAAGGAACCAAATATCCCCCGGATACTTCCCGAAATATGATAACTCTTGCTTGCCTACCAATTTTAAAAAGATATTCGCAGACGGATTTACGGGCGGCATAATATGCTCCCGTTATGTTACTCGCGTAATTTTTTCGACCAGAATAAAACTCAAAATCGTTCATAATTTGAGGTGTTAAAGCACTATTATCTCCCGTGAGAGAAATGTTCCATAACGTATTAGGTGCCCAGACTTCGTTCATGTCAAATGCAAACTTGCCGGGAAATAGGAGTATTTTGAAATGATTGTCAAGATATGTGCTCTCAAATATCCTATAGTCATTGATTTCGGGTAATTTTTTAATTTCTTTTATTAAACGCTTAGATATCATATCATCAATAGCAGTGATAGTCCATCGTGTGGGAACGATCTTGCGCCTTTTTTCTTCTCCTAAAAGTCCGGCGGAAAATACACGTTCGATAGTTGATTGTGGAACATGTCCCCGAAAATATAAGTATTCAGAAATTGCTTCACTCGCTTTTAAATCAGTATCTCCCACGCAATATTCAACTTTGGGGTGTACTTTAACATTTTCTGTAATTCGTATCTTTTCAGTTCTTCCACTAGGTCCTACTGGTAATGCATGATTGTCCATCATCATCCCTAAGTTCATTTTATCGAGTTTTGTTTCAGTATCAACAGGACGAGCAGCCATCGATAATTCTTGAGAAGTACTTAACAATCTTGAAACTTTTATTGGAAGCGTACTTTTAGCTTGTTGTTGTCCAATTTTCACGTTTACACTGAAATTATTTCGAACTAAACAACTTCTATAACGAATCACATCGATTAATTGCTTGCCAAACCATAGTTCAGGGGCATCAAGCACGTGATAATCATCAACATGTAGACTTAATTCAAACTCTTGAAAAGGAACGAGTGGACCGATACTCACGTTAGGATAATTGTATCGTCCTACAAAAAAGCCAGGGGGGCTCGCACCAAAGATCTCCACGTCACGTTTAGATTTTCCAAACTCGTAAGGAAGCATCGATTTTAAAACTGATTGTTTCAATAAGATCGGACAAGATTTTTTTCCACATAATAATCTTGCTCCTTTACAACGCAGACAGATATTTTTTTCTGTTGGAGGTCGAACCAATTTATTCTCTCTCTAAATTAATATTAAAATCAAATTAATTTTTATCAAATTTCTATTTTAAGAATAATGGAGTCAAGATTTTTAATATATTTGTTAAGAAAAAAATGGAGAAAAAATATAAATTAATTAGGTAATGCATTTAATTTTGAGATAATAAATTAATTAAAGCACGGGGAATTTCTTTATAGTCTTTTACTGAATAAAATTTACCTTTACCAACCCTGGCTATTTCCCTACAGGTTTCAATACCCCTATCAGCATCATTTTCCGCGGGAATTCCAATGACGTGTAATCTTGGATAGTTTTTTGCTAATTCCAAGGGATTTTCACCCCGATTATAATTACCATCAGAAATTAATATACCAAATTGATTTTGGATATTTTGTCTAACTTTATTTAGTTCTTTTAAGCCCTTTTCCAAACCAATATGTATGTTTGTAAACCCAACTGCTTCAGAATCTAGGATTTCGTCAATGATTTCTTTTACAGTTTTTCTCTCGTCAATTTTTTTCAAGACCATCGCGGTTGAATTGAACAAGATTATGCTGTAATCTTCTTTATCCATGTTATATGCCAATACAGATGTGGTGAGTGCGGCATTTAATAAGAGACGTCCATACATGCTTCCACTCGTGTCGAGAATCATTACAACTTTTCTTTTTTTCCTTTGTCTTTTGATTCCGAAAATATCTTGATAACTCAAAGTTTTATTGTTTATCTTTAAGGGATTATGTTGAATGGTCTCATCCAAGTCAAACTCGGGCATTCCAATCTCATATCTAGGAACAGTTTTTTTAAAGTGTCCTTTTATACCTTTACTCGTAATTTTCAAGGACATCTTAATTATGCTTTGTCGGGCTAATCTCCTAAAGATATACTTGTATTTTTCCGAGATAGGCCTTCTTACAAAGAAATATACTTCAGGAACAAATGCACTTGATTCTTCTGCTTTTTCTGAAAAGAATTTTACACCTTCTTCGCAATCAAGCGCGTCTGTAGCAGCATACACGTTTGACTTTAACATACCCATTATGGCTTCAAGATTTTTATACTGAATTGCCAGATAGGTCAATTCCTTGATTTCTTTATAATCCAGAGTATTTGCTAAATGCCTATAATAGTCTGGTTTTTTCATTTTTTTACGCTTGATTTCAAAGCGTAAGATTTCTTTATCTGGAGGTCTGTCGGTGAGTCTTACGTGAAGCCGCTTATTCTCAATCTCTTCGGAATTCTCCTCCGAGAAATCATCGATTACTGAAAATCTGATTTATTAAGGATAGCCAGAACAATGTCAGAAATTATTTCTGATTTCGTCTTATTGATGCCATCTTCAAGCTCAATTTTGTTATAGAGCGCCATTATTGCATTATTAATCCAACTTTTGGAACTTTCCATACTTCCTTCTTGATTCATAAGAGCAGCTAAATCAATTGCCCCCCTAATTGAACTTCCTCTTCGGAGTGTGATGTTATCTCGTGTAGATTGAATTATTTTTTGAGAAATTTGCGCAATTTTATCTCCAGATTCATCATTTAAACCTACTTCTTGCTTGATGATTTGGATTTCCTCTCCAGCTATTTGATAATCGAGCTTAGTCCACACAAATCTATCCTTTAAAGCCTCTCCCATTACAGTTACTCCAATGTGGGCTGTAGGATTTTGAGTTGCAATTACAAAAAAGCCATTATTTGCTGAAATTGTTTTAAGTTTTGGTATTTCAAGGATTTTTTCATCAAGTGCAGTAAGAAGAGCATTTTGTGTGCTTTCGGGCATTCTATTGATTTCATTAATAAACAAACATCCTCCTTTCTGCATGGCTGATGGGAGGGGGCCATAGACATATGAATCTTCAACATATCCATTCGCAATAACTAAAGGTGGATCAAAATATCCTACTAATGTATGTTGCAGGATCTCTTCAGAGCAATCAACTCGATAAAATTCTGAATCAAAATAAGATGAGACCGCTTTTGCGAGTGTGGTCTTACCAACACCTACTTCTCCTTCAATCAAGATGTTTTTCCCGACTGAATGAGCCAATACGATTTTTTGTAATTCTTCCGTTCTTCCAATGATTTTAAATTTTTGTTGTATTTCTTTTACTATTTCGGAGGGATTAACCATAATTAGAATAATATTTCATGTGTAAAAAATTCACTCTTTTTAAAATATACAAAATCTCTTAAATTGTCTAAGAAGTTCAAATCCTATAATTTAGGATAAAATATTTTATCATTTTCACAAAAGAAAATAATTCTATTTTGGCATGTGATGAATTTTTCAATGACTAAAAATAATGCCTCTCTCTCTTTAAATACTTGAAAGACTAGATTACAAGTACATGCAACTCGTTCAACAAGTTCAATTCAAGCATTCAGAGGTTTTAGACAAAGTGACGTTTCTCTCAAAAAATTTGTATAATATGGCGACTTACATGGTTAGACAACGTTTTTTCAAGGATCGGTATTGGATTCGATATCACGAGTTATGGAACTTGCTAAAATCTCACGACTCGTATAAAAAACTACAAGATGCATGCGGAGCTCATCCACCACAGCAAGTATTAAAACAAGTAGACCAAAACTTCAAGAGTTTCTTTAAAGCAATTAAAATATGGAAAATTGAACCATCTAAATTCACGGGAAGACCTAAGCTTCCACGTTATAAGTGGAAGAATGGCCATAATATGGTCTATTTCACGGTATTACAATGTAGAATAAAAAATGGATTCGTCCTCCTCACGCAAAAGATGGAAAGGTTAGGATTTCCAAAAATAAAAACAACTTTGAAAACCTTGAAAGGAGTTCGTATCATCCCTTTTGGAGATCGATACAATATTGAATTAATCTACGATTTCGAACCAAATAATTTGCACTTGAACGAGAATAACATCATTGGGATTGATTTAGGACTTAAGAACATCGTAACTATTTCAGATAACAGTGGAAACAAGCCATTGATTATCAAGGGCGGTGTAGTCAAGTCAATCAATCAATTCTATAATAAGAAATTGGCAAAATATAGATCCGAAAGTAAGATTTGCAATAATACTGAAGTAACAAGACATATCTTGAAGTTGCATCGAAAAAGAAATAATAAAATGAGAGATTTTTTTCATAAAACATCACGAAAAATAGTCAATCACTGCATTTCTCACGATATTGGAACGATTATTATAGGATATAATGATGGGTGGAAGCACAAAACTAGTATTGGAAGGATGAACAACCAAAACTTCGTTTCCATTCCCTTTTTAAAGCTTATCCGACAAATTGAGTATAAGTCCGATATGGTTGGAATCAGAGTAATTAGAACCTCTGAAGAATTTACTTCGCAAACTTGTTCTTCGTGTGGTGTAATTTACAAGTCAAATCGAAAATATCGAGGGCTTTATGTATGTAAAAAATGTGGATTGGTTTTAAATGCTGACGTGAACGCATCGAGAAATATATTACGAAAAGGAGTCCCTGAATCCAGCTGGATAGGGGATAGAGGATGCTTGAACCATCCAGTAGTGTTGAAAGTTTGACGTCTTTTAACCTACGAATCTACGTCCTTTAGGGCATAGTAGTTCAAACTTCAAAGGCATAATTATTAAATATTCAGATATAATTATTATATTCATGCCCGCTATAAGTGCTCGTAATGTCCTAAAAGGGACGGTAAAGAAGGTTGAACATGGTGCAGTTAATTCAGAAATTACAGTAGAATTACCGGGAGGAAATGAGATAATTTCAATAATTACAAAATCCTCAGCAGAAAGATTAGGTTTAACTAAAGGTAAACAAGTATCTGCAGTAATCAAGGCTTCAAACGTGATGATTGCTACAGACTTATAATTTTTTTTTATTTTGGATGAAGTTTAGCAAATACTTGTTCCCCCTTTTTGAGACCTTCTTGGTTTGGTTGGATTTCAATTGTTCCATGAGATCCTGTAAGAGAACTGATGATTCCAGAACCTTTTAATTTAATAGGTATGGCAATAAATTCATCTCTAGACTTTTCAATTTTAACTCGAAGATGATGAACATAGCCCATTCTTCCAACAGGAACATCTTTAGCTATTGATACATTTATTTCTATTCTCGGATCTATTTTTAAACAGCCCATCATTTTTCTTAAGGCTAATCCTGCAATGGTTATAAAACAAATATAAGCTGCGACAGGAGTTCCAGGTAGACAAAAAACTAGAGTTCCTTTATTTAATATTCCAATTAGAATTGGTGATCCGGGTCTCATTGCTACTCCGTGGGTTAATATTGTTCCACATTCTTCTACAACTTCTGGTAAGAAGTCTTTAGTTCCAACAGAAGTACCTCCAGTAAAAATAATAATGTCAGAATCAATGGAGGCTTCTAATAATTTATCTTTGAGGTGTTTTTTATCGTCCTTTATCGTAACTTCTCTTAGGATATTTCCACCATATAATTTAACCAGGGATGAAATCATTGGAGAATTTGAATTATAGATTTTGTTCGGTTCAAGTGGTTTGCCAACTTCTATTAATTCATCTCCGGTTGCAAAGACACTTAAATTCGGCTTCATTCGTACTTTAATTTTTTTAAAACCTAAAGAGCTTAAAAGTGCCACATGTTCAGCTTTTATTTCAATTCCTTTTTCTAAAACCTTGGTGCCTATTGGAATATCTTCCCCTTTTTTAGAGACATTTTTTCCAGGAACTAAAGGTGTATAGAGAGTAATTATATCCTTTTTAATTTCTGTATCTTCTATCTTAATGACTGCATTTGCACCTTTAGGAATAGCCGCTCCCGTAGAGATTCTAATTGCTTCACCTTCTTCAATCTTTAATTCATCTTTTTTCTCACCAATTTCAATTCTCCCAACTTGTTTTACTGTTCGGGGATTTTTAGGGGAGGTACCAAAGGTATCTTCTGCTTTTAAAGCATAACCATCCATTGCTGACCGGTCAAATGGTGGAATATCAATATTACTTTGGATATCTTCTGCTAATATCCTATTTAAGGCTTCTGATGTCTCGATTTCCTCAATTGAAGTTAATTTAATATGAGAAAATAATTCTTTTAGAGCTTCTTCTAGAAGAGTTAATTTAGCAAATCCAATTTTCCTTAACTTCTCCAAGATTATCACTCCTTTTTATTAATAGAATAAATTATGTGACCTAGTTCTGGCAAGATTAACTCTTTTAATGCTAATTTAACGGCATTTGGTGATCCTGGAAGTAAAAAAACAGCTTTATCTTTTATTTTACCTGCTGTTGCTCTTGATAACATTGATGCTGGTCCAATTTCTTTGAAAGAAAGATATCTAAAGAGTTCACCAAATCCATCCATTTTTTTTTCTAACATTGGTTCTATGGTCTCATATGTGATATCTTTCGGTGTTAAACCCGTACCCCCACTAAATATTATTGCATGATTAGTTGAAGCTTCAATTAATTTATTAAAAATATTCTTTATTTGAACTTCAGAATCTGCAACTACATCGGTCATTACTAAGGAATATTTCGGATATTCTTCCAAGATTTGATTTATTAATGGAATAGTTTTGTCTGTCTTAATTTCTCCACTTTTTTTTTCATTGTAGCGTGAAGTACTTACAATCACCAATGCAATATTCACAATTTCAGGACCATTATTTTTATGCTGCTCGTGAACTTTCATTTTAACACCTTAAATCATTTTTTACCTTAAAATAAAAAAACTCTCCTTTGATCTCCCTTTTCCACGATTCCTTCCAATTCTTCTACTTCAATATACCCATTGGCATGAAAAAGGGTACTTATAGCTTCAGAACCTGTTTTAATTGGAAATAATAATTTTTTTCCATTAATTATTTCAATTTTTACTGGTTTAAACTCATGTCTCCCAAACGTGCTGTATATCCTTTCTCCAACTTCTAAAATCATTGAATTTCTCTCTTTTAATGGAACACCAGCACATTTCCTGATATAATTTTCTATAAACACGTAATAACAACTAAGCGCGGATGTGGGATATCCTGGTAATATAAAAACTACTTTATCATTAATTTTTGCAAAAATAAAAGGCTTTCCAGGTTTTATTCTTACCCCATGAACCATTATTTCAATATTTTTATAAGTTGCTAATACCTGAGGTCCAAAATCACCTTCACCTTTGGAAGTACCTCCTGAAAGTATTACTATATCACTCTTTTTTAATCCAGTATCAATTGCATTCTTTAATTCTTCAAAATTATCTTGAACGATGCCTAAATATTGTACTTCAGCTCCTGCAATTTGAATTGCTTTTTTTAAAATATTTGAATTAACGTCATATATTTTGCCTGTTTGTAATTCTGTTATATCAGGAGTTACAAGTTCATTACCCGTGCTGATTAGACTAACTAATGGCTTCTTAATAACTGAAACATTACTGATTCCACAAGCAGATATTAATCCTAAAGTTGGCAGGTCGATTAGAGTTCCTTTTTTACATATAATCTCGTCTTTTTTTATGTCATGACCAATACTAATTACATGTGTTCCAGGTGTAACCGCAGTAGATATATATACATTATTTCCATCAATTTCAGAAAATTCTACCATAACTACAGCATCAGCACCATCGGGTATTGCTGCTCCAGTTGCGACATATGAAGTTTGTCCTTTTTTTATTACCTTTTTTGGAACATCTCCAGCTTGAATTTGTTCAATTAATTCGAGTCTAATGGAATTATTTTCATCGGCAGTAAAGATATCTTCTGCAATGACAGCATATCCGTCCATACGAGATTTACGAAAATGTGGTACATTAATAGGAC
>JBHLME010000102.1:0-16326 GCA_048938445.1 Promethearchaeota archaeon
TATTAATAAATTCTGAAATATTTTCGAGAGGGATGGTAAATAACAATGGAATGTATTGTTCATCATCATCTCTATTTTTAAAAGCAACTTGATAAAATGATTCTAAAGCTTCTATAGATACTACATGAATACTTGGTAGATTCACGAATACAATATCGCGATTTATTTCAAAGTCTTCTAAGTTTGTTATTGGATTTTTCACGTAATCAATTTCAAATACATTGTAAGATTTTTGGATTAAACGCTTGTCAGTAATGATAGAAATTTCTGAATATTTCATCAAATTCTTTGAAGTGGTTTTTAAATTATCCATTATTTTAAGATATTTTAATATTCCAGGAATTATTAAAAATATTCCAAATATGACAAAACTAGCTATAGATAATGAGAGTATTGATATTAATACGGCTATTGGATCTTGGATTAGGATATAATACAATAAGTTAAATAAGATACTTAGAGATATCGTTAATATTATGCCAATTACTATTTTTAAAATTGGAATTTTTAATAGATTCTTTGTTTCCACATACTTCCATAGAATTTTTTCTTCTTCTAATAAATATCTTTCAATTTCTTCCATTTTGAGCAACAAAAAAACCTATATATTGAATACCAACTTGAATTTAACTTCGAAATTATTTTTAAAAGATCGGTATGAAAGATTAAAATATAATATGATAAAAGTATTACTTTTAAATATCACTTAATTAAAATAACATATAAAAAAGACAAAAAAAGTGGGCGATAAAAATGGTGAAGAGACCGAGTAACAAAATTATTGCAATTATTATCATCTTTATCGTGGTTGGAGGTTCTCTTGGAATTATAGGTATTTACTTCTTCTTAAATAATATGGATAATGGAAATTCTGATGGTCTTAATAATATTATTATATGGACATGGGTGTCGGGAAATAAAACAACTAATATAAATGGCACATATGGTATTAAAGGTATTCCAGATTCGAGAAATCAACCAGGGAGTAGAACAGGTGCGATTTCTTGGATAGATACAAATGATACTCTCTGGCTCTATGGAGGGTGGGGATATGGAGAATCGGAACAGGAAGGATTATTAAATGACCTGTGGAAATTTGAAGATGGGATCTGGACGTGGGTGTCAGGAAATAAAACAACTAATCTAAGTGGTACTTATGGTATTAAAGGTGTTCCTGATAAGGAAAATCATCCCGGTGGTAGAGCTTATGCTGTTTCTTGGACTGATTCTTATGATAATCTCTGGCTCTTTGGGGGATTAAGTGTTAATGAAACAGGTGTAGAAGGAGGATATAACGACTTGTGGAAATACAATGGAGTGAACTGGACCTGGGTGTCGGGAAATAAAACAGCTAGAGTGTATGGGGTGTATGGCACGAAGGGTGTTCCTGACACGGCCAATTATCCCGGAAGTAGAGGTGCAGCGATATCTTGGATTGATTCCGATGATAATTTTTGGCTCTTTGGAGGTATAGGTTATTCTGAGCCAGAAAATATAGGATATTTAAACGATTTATGGAAATATAATGGAGTGAACTGGACTTGGATGTCCGGGAATAAAACAATAGAACAATTTGGCGAATATGGTACAAAGGGTGTTCCTGATATGGCTAATTATCCTGGAAGTAGGGAAGATGCTATTTCTTGGACGGATTCTGACGATAATCTCTGGCTTTTTGGCGGCTGGGGGTATGCTGAACCGTTAGAGTCGGATCTCTTAAACGATCTATGGAAATTTGATGGTAAGAACTGGACATGGGTTTCAGGACAAAAAACTGCTAATTCAATTAGTGTTTATGGTACAATGGGGGTACCAGATGCAGCAAATTATCCTGGATCTAGAGAACTTAGCCTTTCTTGGATTGATTCGAATGATAACCTCTGGCTATTTGGAGGACAAGGTTGTCTTGAGTCGGTAGGAACAACACATCTAAATGACTTGTGGAAATTTGATGGTATTAATTGGACTTGGATATCGGGAACTAAAACACTAGAGTCATTTGGCAATTATGGCACTCAAGATTTACCTGATATTACAAATTATCCTGGTGGTAGAAGCCATGCCATTTCTTGGACGGATTCTGACGATAATCACTGGTTATTTGGAGGGTGGGGGTTTTCCGAATCAGGATCAGCAGGGCGTCTTAATGACCTGTGGAAATTTCATCTTATATAATTCAATCAATATTGGAAAGTAAAATCATGAATATATTTCCAACAAGTTTAAATAATGACTCATTGGTAAAAATTATTTTATCCTTATCTTTAGATAATCATTATCCAATATCTTTCATTGTAAATAATAATAAAAATTTATAAAAGATTATTTCAAATTGTTAATAACTTGATATTTTAAACAATATATCATTGTATAATTACTCAAATTATTTGAGTTTTTATAAATAAGTCTCATCCAACACGTTATCAGGTGTAAAACTGTAATGATAAATAAATGGAATTTTATGAGATTTTTTAAGATATTTATTTAAATCAAATGCTAATTATGTAATATATTTTGTTGATAAAATGGAAATAAATCGCTTAATCCTTAAATATGTTAGATTCTGCCTTATTTTTTATTAAATAAACTCCAAATGATTAAGAAAAATTAGTTTTCTTTCGTTTAATGCAATTTTACCATTATGAACATCTTAATAAAAATGTGCATTTTCAAGATTTTTTGTATAATTTTTTTATATTCTTTTTAAAAACTGGATAATCATTTTTAAATAAAATTATTTTTGTCATGAGAAATAAAAGAAAATTTTTTTTTTTAAATTAAATTCGTGCGTTTTTTTTGCTCATATCTTTACAAATAAGAAGTATATTAAAAATCTAATAATTAATTATGTGATAAATGAGATTAAAGAGCTATTTAACGGAATAATTAAACAGAAAATCCATGAAATCGCCGAAAGATTTAAATTTTTGTTTTGTTAAATAAGTAACGACGAAGTGAAATTCGTCACTCATCGTAGTGGAATGTTTGTTTTGAGCCATAATTTTATTCCTCCACAACGCTTATAATAATAAGCATTCCATTACTCTTTTTTTTAATTTTCTGAGAATCATGCCTAAATAAATAATGCTATCTGCTTTATAATTTATGATTTAATTGCATATTTACTTTTTTTAATTCAATTTATTATGTTGATTGTCCTAATAATCCTTTTTATTCTTATTGTCCACATTTTTGAATTTTTTTAGGTTTATAAACGAGAAGTATTAGTTAGATTCATAATTTTTTATAAAAAATTTTATTTAAAATGGAGCGTAGTATAGTAAATAAATTATAATAACTTGAGGTTAATAAAATTGAATAGATTTGAAGGAAAAGTTGCTTTTATAACTGGTGGTGCTTCTGGTTTGGGAGAAAAAACAGCAAAAGATTTTGCAATGGAGGGTGCAAAGGTTGTACTATTTGATTTCGACAAAGAAAATGGAGAACGTGTAGAAAAAGAAATAAAAGATAATGGTGGGAACGTGATTTTCATCGAAGGGGATGTACGATTAAAAGATCAAGTCGAAAATGGAGTAAAAACCGCATTTGAAAAGCATGGCACTGTTGATTTCTTATTGCACTCTGCAGGGATCTTACAAGACGGGATGATAAATAAATTATCTGAAGAACGCTGGGATAATGTCATTAATACACACCTTAAAGGATTTTTCTTAGTGTTACAAGCTTGCGTTATTAGATGGATTAATTATTGCAAAGAGAATCCAAAAGAGAATATTGCGGATTATCCCGATAAAAGAGTTATAACGATTAGTAGTCAAGCAGCTGAAGGTAATATTGGCCAATTGAATTATTCCGCAGCAAAAGCTGGAATGTTAGGAATGGTTAAAACTGCCGGATTAGAATTAATACGATACAATATTAAAACCCACGCGATAATGCCTACGCTAATAGAAACCCCAATTCTAGGGGAATTATTATCAAAAGACGATGGAAAATGGAGAAAATATTATTCAGGGAGAATTCCTCTAGGAATTGGTGTTCCTGATTATGTATCAAAGGTAATTCTCTTTCTATGCAGTGAAGAATCTTGGTTCATGAATGGAGAGATCATCGGCATTAATGGTGGACGATTAGATAAAGTATAAAAAAATTTATATCTATTTATTTCTTTTAATAATTTTAAAAATTAAGGAGTTAATATTTTAATGTCTGAACCAGTTTTATTTTACATATCTTTTGGTTTTACTATTGGATTAGTAACTGTCAAATTTATCGTTGCATACCTTCTGTTTAAAATTTTTCAGAAATCGAAAGAAAATGAATTAGTACTTGGAGCATCTTTACTCTTTTTATTTAATGGGATAGGAAGGATTTTTATGATTATTTTTGATTATGTCCTGACAAGATTTAATTCCAATTTTTACTCTACCTATTTAATTTTTTACAAGATTGGATTTTTTATTGGATTTACAGGAATTGCTTGTCTATTATTTATTTCAGAAAGAGTCATACTAAAAAAAAAATCAAAATATATGATTACAATCGTATTTAGCATATTTTTAATTATTGCACTCATCCCTGTAGATATTAATATAGTCCAAATAATTACTATTATACCTACTACGTTTGCTATGATCTATCTCCCATTTAGTTATCTATATCTTGCCCGATATGATAAAATCAGAATACGAGCTTTATCGATTTTTGCAGGATATTTTCTCTTTTTCTTGGTTGGTTTTTCAATTTTAGCAGAAGGTATAGTTCAATTCTATATCTCACTTAATCCTACTCATCCCTTGGAAATCAGAAGCATAATTCATATAATCTCAGTTTTTTTTAAAGTTCTTGGAATGGGGCTTATTTTATATGGTTATCGTAGGTAAATAAAATGATAAAAATCTTTCTTTTCATATATAAAAAGATTATCTTCAATTTTATTTTGAAAAATTTCTAACTAATTGTTGTTTAAAGTCCAAAACTAGGAAAAAAATAATCAGACAATCTTGAAAGGTTGAATCCAAAATAATATTTAACAATATTTAACAAAAATTCTAAGTATTCAAATTGTATTTTTGTATCATATTCTTTAGATAGAAAATCGACCAAATTTTTTTTGCTTATTTTATTATCATCTGGATAATTTTGAAGGATTTCTATTATAGATTTAGACATTAGAAATGATTTATTGATTTCATTTTTAAAAATGATTATTGCAGATTTGGAATCTGGTTCTGACCAAAATTTCCTAACAATAATATTTTCAATTTTGGTTTTATTAGAAAATTTTTCTTTATTCTGCTGTCTTAATACAGGATTCATTCCTACAATTATATGATTTTTATATTTTTTTTTATTTTTGATATACATTGTTCTATTACTAACTGAAAAGTCATGTTCAAACGTATTAAAAAAGAGAAATTTTATTAGATTGGCAATCTGATTAACCACAACCTCACTATCATTTATAAATAAGATATCTTTCTTTATTAATATACAATTTAAGATATTAGCTAACTCATCTTCTTTAAGATTTAGTTTTATTAAATAAAGATCAATTTCATTCATTATTTCAGGATTAATTTGATAAGGTTCTTCCGTCATATTTATTTGAGGAAGCTCTATCATAAAGTCTGGAGTAAAAGAATCACGCATCATGAAGTTTTTATCCACATATGCAACAAAAGAATGGGGGCAGATTAATAATTCTGGGACATTTAAGGATGCTATTCCCTTCTTACTTTGTTCTACTAAAGATTCATCAATTTCGATGATCCCCATCTTAGAACAAGAAGGACATTTGACTTTTACTTTTTTCATATTAAGGATAATAGTGTTAATTTACTTATTTAAATAATATATAAAAATGTCAAATATTTAATAAAGAATTAAATTCCTATATAAAAATAAAAAAATCAAGGAGTCCAAGTGAGTATATATTGAGTTATCTTATCTCCTTCCCATGATTTTTTTAGGAATTCAAATTTCACTTTCTTTTTAAGGCACATCTCAAAAGATTTTTGCATCCATCCTATTGATGTATAAAACCAATATTCAAACTTAGGTTCAAAATCAATGTATGCAATATGCACTTCGTTATCTGAAACCTTTTCTAATTGTAATTTACCAAAATTAAAAAGTAGTTTATGAAATCGTGGATACATTTCTAAAAGTTTATCAACTTTGCCCTCAACGATAATATTTTTATATATTGTAGACATTACAGCTTCACCGAATTGTTGCCCCCATTTTATTAAAATTTCCTTTGATTCACGTGCAAAAATCGTAGTTAAAGCATGATAACATTCATAATATGCATCAAAAGGATACCAAATTGAATCAAGAATGCGTTTATTTACTAATTCTTTCGCCTCATCAGAAAGAATGTTATCATAATCTTTGGCATTAAATTTATCTGATTTAATCCCTTTTATAATTAATTTAACTAAAGTTCCTTTTACTTTCCTCTCCATGTTAATATCCCAACTTAAATAAAAAATTAAGTTATGATTATTATAAAAATTAAAGTATAAATAATTACTCTTAATGATAATATAGCTCTTTCTTTATAGAAACAAAAATTTAAATATATTTATGAATTTCCTAAAATCCATTTTGGTTCATTTTAATAAAATATGTTTAATTTTTTTTATAGTTAAATCATTTAACTTAAGAAGACCATGAAAGTTTAAATTGTGTTAAATCGGCACCTTCCCATGATTTTTTTAAAATTTCATATTGAGCTTTTTTACCAATACACAAGTCGATAAATTTATCAATCCATCCTATTGCGATATAGTAGAAGTTTCTGAAATCTTTTTCAAATTCTCTATAATTTACAATGATTTGATTATCTGAAATGAGTTCGGATTGAATTTCACCAAAATTAAAAACCATTTTATGAAAACGGGCATATTTTTCTATGGCACTTTCAATATTTCCCTCGGTGATTGCTTGGGAATAAATTCGTGTCATCAACCGCTCACTTTCCACCCTACCCCATTTTATTATGACTTCTTTCTTATCGTTAGCAGTAACTTTACATAATGCATTAAAGCACTCTTTATAAATGTCAAAAGGATACCATATCGAATCAAGAATTCTTTGATTCATCATTTCTTTTGCTTTATCTGAAAGGATATTATCATAGGTCCCACTCTTATCAGCTTTTATTGCTTTAATAATCATTTTAAACATTGTTCCTTTTACTTGTTTCAACATAATACCAACCTTATCAATTACTTAAATAAAGAAATAATTCCCCATGAATCATATGAAAACTCAAGTATAAAAATGTAATATATATTCAATAGGAATTATTTGCCTTTTTTTTATTCCTTTTGTTTAAATTTCAACGAAATCAATTACTAGAACAATTAACAACTTTAAAATAAGGATTCCAATTACTTTTAAACTGTTTCACGAAATTTTTCGATGAAATAATAAAGTTATATTTAAATTTTTATAAATTCAACCATAAATGAATTAATCAAATAATTAAGGCGGACTATTTAAAACCTGAGTTCAAATTATGAATTCCAATATAACGTGAATGTTGTAGCAGTATCCCCATTCCATGATTGTTTTAAGATTCTAAAATTAACTTTTTTTCCAATACATAATTCCATGAATCGTTGCATCCATCCAATCGCTATGTAGTAAAAAAATTCCCAATCCCTTTCAAATCTTTCATAAGTAATATTTATTTGAGTCTCTGAGATTTTTTCAGTTTTTATTTCCCCCCAATTGTAAACTAATGTATGAAAACGCCTATATCTTTCAAGAAGTTTCTCGATATCACTGTCAACAATAGTGTTTTTATATATTGATGTCATTATCCCTTCCCCAAATTTTTGACCCCATTGATTAAGAATTTTAGGATTATCTCTACCATCAATCTTAACAACCGCATCATGAATGCTTCGATATGCTTCATATGAATACCAAATTGAATCAAGAATTCTTTGGGATACTAAATTTTTTGCATCATCTGTAAGTATATTATCATAATCTCCATTTTTATTGGCTCTTGCTGCCTTAACCATTAATTTAACCATTGTTCCTTTTACTTGTTTTGACATGATGAAATTCTTATTATTTACTCAAATAAAAAAAACCTCCCCTCTATTTCTAATAATAATCCATGTATAAAAATTTATCTTATATTATTAAATACCAGTCAAAAATCCTTTTTGATTTTAATTTAAATTCTATTTTAAAGCATTTACAAAAAAAAACCATAAATAAAGAATTAAAAATATAGTAATATGATCCCTTAGTTGTAATAAAAATTCATATTAAGTAAAAGAGATGGTTAGAATCGATATATCTAATAATTTTATGTAATGTAATTATAGGAGAAGGTAAGAATTTATGTCAAATAATTCTGAGGTATATACATTATTCTATTTTTAATACTAAGAAGACCAAAAAAGAATGAATTCGGTTGAATCGTCTCCTTCCCAAGATTTTTTTATAATTTTATACTCAATCTTTTTACCAATACATAATTCCATGAAACGGAGAACCCATCCTATTGCTATGTAATAAACATCTTGCCAATCTTTTTGAAAATTTTCATAAATGATCTTTATTTGGTTATCTGATGTTAATTTTGCTTTGAACTCGCCCCAATTGAAGACTAATGGATGAAAACGCTGGTATTTATCTAAAAGTATTTCGATATCTCTATCAACCATGGTATTTTTATAAATTGACGTCATTAAAGCTTCGCCAAAACGTTTACCCCATTCAACAAGGATTTTAGGATTGTTTTTACCATCAACTTTAACGACGGCATCATGAATGTTTCTATATACCTCATATGGATACCAAATTGAATCAAGTATTCTTTGTTCTGTTATTCTTTTAGCCTCATCTGAAAGCAGGGTATCATAGATTCCACTTTTATTTGCTCTCACTGCCTTTACCATTAATTTAAATAATGATCCTTTTACTTTTTTCTCCAATAAAAATCCCCTATGATTATATGTTGATGAAAAGAAAAAATCTATTATAATAATGAAAATTTAACTATAAATATTTTTCATATTTACAAAGCAATTCATATTAATAAGGATTAGAAATTCCTATAAAAAAAAAATAGTCTTTTATAAAATTCAAGAAGGCCATGAAAGTAAACATTGCGTAATACTTCCACCTTCCCATGATTTATTTAATATCTTAAGAGTCGGTTTTTTATTAATACATAACTCGACAAATTTTTCTAACCAACCAAAGGCGATATAATACCAATTTTTAAAATCTCGATCTACTCCTTGATAAGTTACTATAAGTTGATTATCGGCAGGAAACTCTACTAGTATTTTACCAAAATTATATACCAGGTTGTGAAAGCGCCGATATTTTTCCATGCTTCTTTTAATATCTCCCTTAACAACAGATAATTTATAAGTTGATGTCATTGCCATTTCACAATATTGATTACCCCATCGCATCAACGTTTTAGGATTTTCCTTTCCTTCAACTATGCTTAAAGCATTATATAACTCTTTATATAATTCAAAAGGATACCATATGGAATCAAGGATTCTCTGAGTGATAAAACTTTTTGCTGCATCCGAAAGAATATCATCATACACTCCACTTTTATTTGCCCGAATAGGTATCACAACTATTTTAAGGAGTGTACCTTTTACTTGTTTTTTCAAAATATCTCCCCTGATAATTTATAAAAAAGAAATAAATACTTAAATTAGTATTAAAATTCCAAACATAAATATTTTAGTTTAAATAGAAAAATTCGTGTCCATATCTCAAAAAGAAATTATGTGTGAATTTTTAAATTTTTTTTTGTTTGAATTGAAATTAAAGAATAAGATTATAATAATGTATAAAGATTTAATTCAAATTCATAAAAATGAGGCTATATATATTCTTAAGAAGGCCATGAAAGCTTGAATTGTGTTTCATTGTCTCCTTCCCATGATTTCTTCAATATTTCAAGAGTCAATTTTTTATCAATAACTATTTCAATAAACCTTTCTAACCATCCAAATGCGAGATAATACCAATTTTTAAAATCTCGATCGATATCTCTGTAAGTCACTATGAGTTGATTATCGGTAGGAAATTCTATTAAAATTTTACCGAAATTATATGTGAGTGTGTGAAAGCGTTGATATTTATCAATGCTTCTTTTAAGATCTCCCTTAACGATTGATAATTTATAAATTGATGTCATTAAGATTTCACCAAAATGCTTACCCCATTCATGTATGATTTTTGTATTATCTCTCGCTTCAACCTTGCATAAAGCATTTAAGCATTCTTTATAAACGTCAAATGGATACCATGCGGCATCAAGAATTCTTTGTTTCAACATTTCTTTCGCTTTATCTGAAAGAAGATTTTCATATGCCCCATTTTTATTTGCTTTTATTGCCTTTATGGTAAATTTAGCCATTGATCCTTTTACTTGCTTCATTTTATATACTCCCCAGTAAATAAAAAATTATAAAAAAACCTATAAGAAAAATAGAAATACAATTGTTAATATTTTGTATAAATAATAAAATTTCAGTTATAAAAATATATTTAGTCTTTATTGGCTTTTGTTTTTTGTATTTCTTTTATGAGAATGGGAATTACCTTGTTTAAATCTCCTACAATACCATAATGAGCGACTTTAAAAATCGATGCGGCAGGATCCTTATTTATCGCAACTATTATATCCGAGTTCTGCATTCCAACTTGATGTTGTATGGCACCAGAGATACCGCATGCAATGTATAACTTGGGTGAAACAGTTTTTCCAGTTTGACCCACCTGCCTATCATGGTCAATCCAATTCAATTCAACCGCTACTCTTGATCCCCCTATTTCAGCACCTAATACATTTGCTAACTCTTCGATGGTCTTGAAATTCTCTTTACTTCCTACGCCTCGTCCACCAGAGACAATGATTTCTGCATCTTCAAGGTTTACAGAAACCTTTTGTTTAGATATAACCTTAACAATCTTGGTGATGGAATCATTCTTACTATAGTCTCGTTCTATCGTGTTAATTTTAACATCTTTTTGCTTCTTTTTAAGAGATTTAAAAATACCTGGTCTCACGGTTGCCATTTGAGGTCTACTCGTGGGAGTCCTTATTGTCGCCATGATATTACCCCCAAAAGTAGGTCTTGTCTGTCGTAAATTTCCCGTCTCATCTTCAATATCTAAACCCGTACAATCTGCAGTTAATCCAGCATTCAACCTCTTTGCCACTCTCGGAGCAAAATCGCGACCAGTTGGAGTTGCTCCTATTAAAACAATTTCAGGTTTATATTCTTCTATTAATTCTGTTAAAATACTTACATATAAATCAGAATAGTAATCTTTTAAAACATCAGATTTTACATATATTATCTCATCTTCTCCAAATTGGCTAAGATCTTCTAATTGATCGGTAAAATTTGCGCCTAATACCACTAAAGTCAAGTTTACTTTCAATCTATCAGCTAATTGTCTCCCTTTTCCTAGAAGTTGGTAAGCTACAGGATGTATCTCATTTTTATAATGTTCTGCAATTACCCAAACACCTTTATATTGAGTAATATCAATTTTTTTTGCTTTAAATTCCTCACGTTCTAAAATGATTGCATCAACAGGGCACGAGTCAACGCAAGCACCACAGAGGTTGCAAGTATCTTGAATGCAAGCCTTTCCATCTATAACTTCAATTCCTCCATAAGGGCAATTTACTACACAGCTTTCACATCCTGTGCATAATTCATCTTCAATTCTTATACTCATTCATATTTCACCTCAGATTAACTTGTCTTCTTTCAAATATTCGCATAATTTTTCTACTTGTTGCTCTATTTTCCCTTCTAAAATAATGTGTTCTCCTTTTCTTTTTGGAACAAAAATCTTCCATACTTCAGTCATCGATCCTGATAAACCAATATTTTCTTTTTTAGCACCTAAAGAGATAGAATTTAAATGCATTACTTCTTTTTTAGAGTAAGCATTTTCAATATCTTTCAATGTAGGATATCTAGGATGATTTATTTCTTTTAATACAGAAATTAGTGCTGGTAATTTAGTTTCAATTACTACTGTTTCATCTTGTCGGAAAGCTCTCTCAATAATTACTTTATTCCCCTTGATTTCAAACTTCAAGACGTAAGTTATTTGTGGGATATCCAGCTCTTCAGCCATTTCCGGACCCACTTGGGCAGTATCTCCATCTATGGCTTGGACACCACAGATGACGAGGTATTTATCTTTATTACCAGTGTCTTTTAAAATCTTTTTTACAGCTAATGCTAAAGTATAAGATGTTGCAAGAGTGTCTGCTCCCGCAAATGCCCTATCCGTAAGCAGATATGCCTTGTCTGCACCCATTGCTAGTGCTTCTCTTAATACTTCTTCTGCTTGAGGGGGGCCCATGCTGAGAGCAATTATCTCTCCATTATAATTTTCTTTTAAAGTTAAAGCTAACTCCACGGCGTGCTTGTCATGGGGATTCATGATGGAAGGTATTCCTTCTCGTATTAAAGTATTAGTCTTTGGATCAATCTTCACCTCAGAAATTCCAGGAACTTGCTTAATACAAACAAATATTTTCATATTTTATACCTCCGGAAATTGCCCTCTTAATAAATGGTTCGCGATTACCATTCTTTGGATCTCTGAAGTTCCCTCATAAATTTCTCCCATTTTTGCGTCCCGAAAATATCTTTCGACAGCATACGCTTTCATTAAACCATATCCTCCATGAATTTGAACTGCTGAATGGGTTGCTTTCATTGCGGCTTCAGAAGCCTTGAGTTTAGCCATTGATCCTACTAAACCATAAGGGATTCCTTGATCGCACATCCAAGCTGCTTTATACGTTAATAAACGACCAGTCTCTACATCTACACCCATATCTGCCAATTTCCATTGAATTCCTTGGAAACGGCTAATAGGTTGGTTAAATTGCACTCTCTCTTTAGAATATTTTATAGAGGCCTCTAATGCTGCTTGACCTAAACCAACACATTGAGCTGCCATTAAAATTCTTCCATAATCTAGTACTTTAAGTCCAAGTTTAAATCCATCTCCAACTTTCCCTAAAACATTATTTTCTGGAATTCTGACATTATCAAAAACGAGTTCACACGTGCTAGATGCTCGAACACCAAGTTTATCTTCTTTTACTCCCACAGAATAACCCGGGGTATCCGTGTCAACAATGAATAATGTCAATTGTTTTCTCTTTCCCACTTCACTAGTATTTGCGACAACAAGAAGGGTATTAGCAATTCCTCCGTTTGTAGCAAAAATCTTACTACCATTCAAAACCCATTCATCTCCATCTAGATATGCATTAGTTTCAACGCCTCCCGCATCCGAACCTGCATTAGCTTCTGTCAAGCAGAAAGCACCTATTTTATCACCTTTAGCAACATCGATCAGAAATTTTTTTCTCTGGTCTTCTGTACCATATTTATATATGGGATAAGCACAGACACTTGCATGGACAGCAAAAGTGATTGACCAGGAAGCGTCTATTCGCCCAATCTCTTCAGTAGCAATCGCAAAACCTAAGGTATCTAATCCCGCTCCTCCATATTCTTGTGGTATGCTAGCTCCAAAGTAATTCATCCTTTTCAATTCTTCCATTACTTTTGGGTCTAGTTGCGAGTTTTGATCACTTTCTTCGGCGACAGGCTCTATAAACTCTTCTGCAAATTCACGAGTAATTTTTCTTACCATTTTATGCTTTTCTGTTAATGAGAAATCCATCTATTATCACGAATTTAGTAATTTTACTTTAATTAGGTAAGAAAAGAGAGTAAAAAATTAAAAATTTTGTGAATGAATTACATAAGGATATTCTTATTGATAATAATAAAATAACTAGTGAGTTTAATCAATAAATATAACAATAAAAATGAAAAAATGAAAAATATTTACCACTCAGCTGAATGACTTCATATTTAATATGGTTTTACAGCAGAACTATAATTATTCATTATTTTATATGGTTTTTAAAAGTACTTTAACATTGCAGTTAATGATTATTATTTTTTTATATCATATTTTATGAATAAATATAAATTAGTTTTTTTTTATATTGTTTTTATAATAATATATTTAATCAAATTTCTTGGTCAAATATTTTGATCAGATTTTTTTTAAGAAAAAGTATCAAGTTTTATGATCTATTTGAAAAAAAAATAAAAAAATAAAAGATGGTCATTATTGTCGAAAGATGGAATATTAAATAAATTGAATAATTTGGTTGGTGAATTTACAGATTCGCAAAGCGATGTTCAAGGACAAATCGTCATAGCTTTTCCTGCAGGAGTTCCAATTGCGAATACTTGGAAGGGAGAATTGGATCCCGTTTTAATTGGTGCTGTTTCTGCTGCAGTTAACCTCACTTTTCAAAATTTATGCATGAATTTAAAAAAAGGACTCATAAAAAAAATATTTGTAAATAGTGAATTGGGGAGAGTTATTATTCAGAAAATAGGAGAACGTGCAATATTAACAACTATTATTGCTGAAGAAGCAGATGTATTCCGCATTTCTTTTGGTATTAGCAGTTTATCAATTAAAATAAATGATCTATTAAAATCATTTAAAGGGAGTCTTGATGATCTTTTGTTTACGATTTAATAGGATGGTGAATTGAGAGAATGTCAGATAATATAAATCTAATGGAATATTTACATGAAATTGAAGATACTACTGATTTGAATGGATGTTTTTTTATAAATGTTGAAAGTTATAAAGTAATCGAATCAACAATTCCTTTTGCTGTTCCAGAAGAGATTTTATGGGAATTAAGTGTATTAAGAGACACATTCCAGCAGTTTGGAAAGGGATTCCAACATGGTAATCTCCAAGAATTAATGATAGAAGGAGATAGAGGATACATCTTATTTTACAATGTTCCACCTCATTTGATTTTATTAGCAATGGGAAAAGATGATATAAATTTAGCATATGTAAAACTAGCAATGATAGATGTCTTGAAAAACATAAGAGATGAGATCAGAGCTCTTGGAGATAAAGTATTAACCATACCTGCTAAAGGATTCGGAAAAATTGGCATCGAGGTAGAACCCATCAAACCAATCTCTGCTTCTGAATCTACAATATCTGAACCTATTCCAGTTGAACAACCCATTTCTGAACCTGAGGCTATTAAAACAACCATACCTGAAATGGAAGTGAAAGAAATCTCTATTTCTGAACCAGAAACATTGGAGGCACCTCCTTCTGAACCAGTGATTGAAAGAGCTACGAGTCTTGTACCTGTTGAAACAACTACTACATTACCCGCTTCTGAAGCTGAAGAAATACCAAATTTATCGGATCTTATTAATTCAATAAAACAAGCTTCTGATGAAGAAAAATTTACAATTTTAAATGTAGCATTTAATAGGCTAAAAGAAGAAATCGTTAATTTAACAGGAGTAAAAGTTGCAGAAATTCTTGAACAATTAAAAGATGCGATATTGGAAAGAATTGGAACATCATTAGCCTTATTTGATATTTCAAGAACTTCTCGTGAGGTAAACAAAAATCATAGTACACTCCAACCAAATGAAATTGAGAAATATAAAGATAGAATTCAAAATTGGGCAACAAGAATTATAAAATAATGGGTGATAAATAGTTGAGCATAACATTATATAAAATTGAGGGTCGGGAAATAATTCCAACAGAAGAGACTGAATTCAAGGAGGATAGTATCTATATTATAATCGATAAGAGTAGAAAAAAAGGAAAGATTTGGATATGGAGTGGATCTGAGGCAAAAAGCATGGATCGCTATTTTGCGGGAGTATCCGCAACAAAAATAAAATCGAATAAGAGATTATATGGTGCAAGCATTGAAGTGGTTGAGGGTGGAAATGAACCTGATTATTTTCCAGATCTGAAAAATGTTGCGATAAAAGAGGCTACAGAAGAGAAAATTAAGTTTGAAAAAATAATTGTTCCCGTTTCAGAACAAGAGGAAATAAAACTAATTAAAGCTAAAAGCAAAGGTTCAGCACCTCAAGTAAAATCTAAACAAGCCCCTGTACAAGAGGTATCTAAAGAAGAAATAAGCAAAGAAAAAGAATCAAAATTATTGTTAAAACAAAATATTACTTCTTTGCTAAAAGAAATCTCCTTAGACATGGAGAAAATTCAAAATAAAATACAATCATTTTTAAATAATTTATAGAAATGGATGGTAAAATGTTATTAACAAATCATAATATGGATGTGAGAAATAAATGTTGGACGCGGGTGTAGGTATAACCACAGAAAAAGATAGTTATTCTGCAGGGAAAATTGTTGCTAAAGAAGCTTTAGAGAATATGAGTGTAAAACCAAAATTAGCGATATTGGTTATAGACGCCCTTTCACGTA
>JBHLME010000103.1:0-16269 GCA_048938445.1 Promethearchaeota archaeon
GCAACTTCAATTTTTTCATTTCTATTTAGATATCCATGCGTATCGGCATATAATCCTTCAGTATTCTCTCGAATAGATACGAAGTCAACATTTTCAGGTTTCCAAATTTGCCGAAATTCCCCTGAGATTTGATGCGGGACTCCCTCATATAATTTAGTTGGTCGAATGTTCGCATAGAGATCTAAGCCAAATCTTAATCCAAAAAGAACTTCAAGACCAACCATTTTTCCGTCTGGGTAGGAGACTGTTTTACCTGTAGCAGGGTCGGTCCAACCAATTGCGCCTAATAATATCGCATCTGATTCATTTTTACACGTTTCATATGCCTCTACCGGCCACTCTTCCCTTCTATTTATCTTTAGCCAGTACTGGCCACCGCAATCATATTTTATGAATTCAAAATTAAGATTATTTGTAACATTTTCAATTGTATCTAACACTTTTAAAGCCTCTGCCATTACTTCTGGTCCAATTCCGTCACCTGGTAGCACTACTATTTTATACGTTGTCATTATATCTTACTTTTATGATTTTATCTTTATCTATGCTAATAAACATAAAAAATTTCATAATTATTAATCTAATAATGAAGAATTAGTAAATTATTTTTTTAAACGAAATTTTAATTTTTCCGAAATTAAATTTCCCATTTCTTTAGTTGAAAGAGTTTTTAAATCTGGATTTTTTATATCCTCAGTTCTACCTTCAATTAGGGCTTCTTCAATCGCACTTTCAATTTCATTTCCTATTTTGGGTTCATTAAACGATTCTTGCATCATCAATTTCACGCTAAGAATAGTTCCAATAGGATTAGCTACATTTTTCCCTGCGATATCTGGTGCTGAACCATGAATTGCCTCATACATAGACACTCTTCCTGGATGTATATTCCCACTTGAAGCCATTCCTAAACTTCCTATAAGAAATGCAGCTTCATCGCTAATGATATCTCCAAACATATTTCCAGTTACGACAGTTTGATAACTATATGGTTTTCGGATAAGCCATTGACAAAAGGCATCAACATACACATCTTCTTTTTGGATATTATGATATTCTTGGCCAATTTCATGGAAAATTTTTCTCCACATTTGGCTCGCTTTTAAAATATTTGCTTTATCAACCGAAGTAATTTTTGTGTGATTATTTCTTTTAGCAAATTCAAAAGCATATTTTATTATTCTTTCACAACCATGCCTTGTATAAATCATAATATTTTGCGCTACTTCATCTCTTAAAATTCCGCCAATATTAGCATAAAGACCTTCTGTATTCTCTCTAACAAAAGTAATATCAATTCCATTACCAATATATTCGTCTTTCAATGGACATCGGTCTCTCAGCGCCTCATATAATTTAACAGGTCGTAAATTTACATATAAATCTAACCAGTGTCTTATTCTTAATATAGCATACTCTGCAACACCTTGTGGTAAGCCTGGAATCCCAATTGCTCCAAACAATAAAGCATCGGAATTTTTAATAATATCAAATGATTTTTTAGGTAAGCTATCCCCAGATTTTTGCCATATTGCACCCCCTGCAGGAGCATCTTGAAATTCGAAATCAAGTTCGGAAAAATCATTGACAACTTTTAATATCTTAAGACCTTCCTCCACAACCTCAGGTCCGATTCCATCGCCTTTGCATACCGATATTACTTTTTTCATGGAATTCTAATCTTTCATTTATTATATAAATAAATATTAATTTGAAATGTTATTAAATTTTCATTAGATTCTCTTAAAAATCAGCTGAATTTTTAATTAACTCTTTTTTCTAAAATAATCGATATTAATATTTTCAAAACAACTGTCTATGGATTCTATTTCTTCAAGTTCATGCAATGAAATTCTATTTTTCTCATTAAAATTTTTAGCAGCCCATATAAGTTTATTGAATCGTTGATGATGGTGGTGAAACCTCTGATTTGCATACTCTTTTGCTTGCTTTGTGTAAAGAAGGAATGGCCAATCACTCCCCTCCATTAATAATAATTCCCGAGCGATTTGCTTAAGAATTCTCTCTTCCCATTTATTTGGATTCTGATTGAATTCTAATATATTTTCGAAAGCTTTAATTGACCAATTAATATAAGGCCAAATCCATCCATGTTCAGGATTTTTCCAAACTTGAAAATGACCTCCTTCACCCCAACTACTCTCTTCCATTCTTATTACTGAAAATTGATCTTTATATTTTGAAATATAGTCAGAAATCGTTATCATTTCTATTTGTTCATTGTAATAAATCAATTCAAAGACTTTTTTTAACCATTGAATTCCTTCCATCCACCAATGACCATATAATTCAAAATCATAAGGAGAAATAATAATTCCTTCAATATTAAACTGATTTTTAAAATTCTTTAATTCACTCTTTATGATGGATATAAAATGATTTGCATGAACATCACGTTTTTTCTGTGCTTCTTTAATATTATAGAGCTCTTTTTTTTCATTCTCAATCTTTTTATCTGTGATTTTCCAATAATGTAATCCGGATTCATGATCTTTTTTGTGAAATTCACGATATATTCCATCACCAGGGTATCCTATTTCTGAATCCCATACTTGTCTACTGGTATTTATATTTCGTCCAAATACAGTAACACCCGTTTCAAGAATATATCCAAAATTTGTATTTAATCCTATTACATTTCTTTGTTGAAGCAACTTAGCATCTAAAATACCGTGAGAATCAACAAAAAAATATTGGATTCCAGAATTGTTTAACCAATAATCAATGCTTTCTCTCAATTTTCCATCAAAATACTTTTTAGGCCTGTAAGCACATTCAGGAAGCCAAATACCATTCGGCTCTCTATTAAAATATTTTTTATGCGTATCAACTGCTAATTGAATTTGTGAAAATATTCCTGAATCACTCTCAAATAGAGGTAAAAAACCATGTGTTGCTCCACAAGTTATAAGTTCAATCATACCCTCGTCTTGAAGCCATTTAAAGCTGCCTAAAATATCTCTGTAATAATTGTGATAATAAGTATCTAGAATATACTCAAAATTATTTAGATGATAAGTAGCAATCTCTTTTCTTATAGGATGATTATTAAACCGTTTTATATCATTTTTAGCTCTAAAAATTAAATTATCCATATATTCTGAAAATCTTTGTTTCATATATTCATCTGCAAGCTGGTCTGCCAAAATAGGAGTTATGTTTATAGTTAATGCTGTTTTAATGCCTTTTTCTTTTAGCCTCCTTAAAATATTTAGCATTGGAATATATGTTTCTAACATGGCTTCAAAAAGGATTTCCTCCCCAAAAGGCCAAACACCTGATTTTTTTACGTAGGGTATATGCCCATGTAGGACTAATCCAAAAAATCCTTGAGTCATAGTTATAATAATATTTAGTTCCTATAATCATTATTTTAAATTACCTTAATAGTTCTTAGATCTTTAATATCTGCATCTACGAATCCTTAACTCATTATATCACATTTTTTAGCAGTAATCTTATTTTGAATTCGATAAATTTTTCCAGATTATCAAATAATTATATCATATAAAAATAATCATTTAATCTATTGAAAATAATGAATATTCAGTATATTTATTGAATAAAATATTAGTTTTAAATAAATGAAAACCAAATTATCATTTTTTTGTTCTTTCCACCTATTAAATCCAAAATTAAAGAAAATCTTTGATCTAATGGCTCAGAACTATATCTATCGCTTTTCTAATAATACATCGCAATTTTGTCGATCGGATGAAATTATTAACCGAAACATAGTCTATCGAAAAATTTACGCAATCTTTATATATTTGAACAAAATATTATTACTTAATGAAGTTCATGTTAAAAAATGTGAACTTTGTAAAAATAAACTAAAAATTATAATGTGGAGGAATGAAAAAAATGGCTAAAAAAGTTTTTGCCTGGAGTCCAGTCCGAAAGTTAATGAAAGATAATGGCGCTGAAATGGTCGCAAGAGACGCTGTAGATGCCTTGATTGATTATTTAGAAAAAACTGCGAAAGGTGTCACCAATAAGGCTTTAGAGATGACTCGACATGCTGGAAGAAAGAAACTTACATTAGAGGATATGGACTTGGCAATGAAATTGATGTAATCTTCAAAAAAATTTTTAAGATTTTGATATTTAAAATTTTTTCTTTTTTTTTATAATTTAACTTTAAAATTGTTTAATTTTTTGAATTAGGCAGAAGGTTTTTCAGCAACTTTTTTCCATACATTGTAATCTTGACCAGGTTTTAATAAAACAAAATTGTGTCCTTCTTCCTTTTGGACAAAATTGAAAAAATCACAGGCTACGCAAGTAAGACATTTTTTTGCATAGGTTCCTTGCTTTTCACCATTACAAAATGTACCAGATATAGCCCAGCATATTCTCCCGCCATTTTTTCCATGATTTAATGTATTTGCGGAGTTATCAGTTGCAGCAGGACATATACCAAATTCTCCAACCTTTCCCCCTCCTACTTGTCTACCGCATTTCTTAAATTCCCAACAATTCTGAAACGTACTCATCTTATCACATTTTACAATTTTATCAATTTAGTGAAAAAAAATATATATATAATTAAGTGCAATTTTGGCATACATACATTTAAGTAAAATTTTCATCGAATTTTAAATAAAGAAAAAACCTATTTTATGAATTTAATTTTTCCATTAGATTAAGATATTTTATTATTGAGAAATTTTAAATTTATACGATATTTGTAAATTAAGGCTTCCTAGCCTTAAGCTAAATAGTCTAATCAAAAATTAAATAACAAATTAATCTATTTTTTTCTTTTTTTATTTATTCTCGTTTTATTATAAAATAGATAATAAATTATTATAAAATTCTATGATTCTTAGGACATAAAAATTTTCTTTTAAATTGCCTAAAGACTATATTTTTATCGAGCTTTTAAAGAGGAAAGCATAATCTATTACACCTAAGATAACATTGAATAAAGCGAGAATTACTGGTAAACTAGTGTTTTCATTTGCTAATGAACAATCATAAATAAATAAGATTTATAAAGTAATATAGAAATAGTAATATTAACAAGGTAATAGCGAGAAATTCATGTTAATTGATTTAAACAAATCTAGATAATTATTTTTTAATAAGGTGAAATTCTTTGGCACTTTCTTATATAGGGTGGGTTGATGGAATTTCGGCAATAGGCATTGTTATTTTTTGTACTATATTTGGATTATTCTTTTTTTACAAATCAAGAAAAGTGAAATTACCACTTCTTTCTTACGCGGGATTGCAGACAATCTTTGTAGGTTTTTTATGGTTAGGGCCCACATGGGATTTTTTTTCAATTTGTGTGACTGGTAAAAATTTAGATCCAATTTTATTGTATCCTATTTTAAGTTATATGTGGGCGTCACCAGCAATTATATGTGCTTCATATATTTTTACAGAATTAATAATACCTAAAAGAAAAGTACTTATTATGACTTTTTATATAATTTTAGGTATAATATTTGAATTATATTTATTCTTAGACACAAAAAATAGCTTTATTTTTAACCCCTATAATCAAGATGAAGATTTAATTGATGTCCGATTTGCTTTAGGATCTCCAGCATTTACTCTAATCGCAATGTTTCAACTTTCCAATTTTTTATTTGGGCTTGTATACATATATAGAGCTTTTCAAAGAACAGGTGTACTTAAAAAAAAATATTTCTTTGTAGCGTTTTCATATATATTATTCGTATTAATTGCTAGTTTTGATACTTTTTTTTCACCAGGTCCCTTTTTAGCATTAGTAAGAGTGATGATGATAAGTAATATATGGTTATTTTATTATGGTTTAAGAGAGGAACCAGAAAAAATTGAAAACGCACCAGTTAAAAAAGAGATTGAAATCAAGGAATCATTATTTAGAATATCAAAAGGTTCTGGCCAAATATCCGAAGAAGAGGTATCCATTTCTAAGGAAAAAAAGATTTGTTTGGTATGTAAGGGAAAAGTCTCAGGTTTCGAAACATTTTTATGCCCTAAATGTGAGACGTTTTATTGTCATAAATGCGTTCGAGCCTTAATTGATCAAGAAAACATGTGTTGGGCGTGTAACGCTCCAATTGATAAGTCAAAACCTGTGAAACCATTTAAGAAAGAAGAAATCAAAATTAAAATCCCGGAAAATCCTCAGAAAAAGCAAAACACTAACAAAACACTTCATTAAATCTCAAAAAAAAAATTAAATCTGCTTTCAGAAATTAGTTTTTTCATAATGATAAGTTATTTTAACTTTATAGAATTTTGAATTTCTATGATATTTATAAGTTAGGGCTTCTTAGCTTCATTGGTACCTTTCTTATTATTTCCATAAATTTTAATCAAATAAGAATCAAAAGATTTAAATATTTCGAGCTATTCCATAGAATCCTTCTTTCTCTCCTTGTATATTATATCGTAATCCAGCAATTCCCTTAAAAGCAATTTTTTGTCCATCCTCTCTGATCCAAGTTCCTTCAAAACTCATATGAATTTCTTCACTTTTCCAGAGCTCTGAAAACTTCTTATAGAAATATTCTGAAGTTTTTTCATCATAAAATTCCCGATAATTTTTATTGAGAATATCTTCCTTATGTGAATAACCTAAATTTCGGCATAGAACGTTATTGATATAGGTATAATTTCCATATTTATCAAGCTCAAAATACGATTCAATTACAGATTCAACGATAGTTCGATATTTTTTTTCCGATTCTTTTAGTTTCTGTTCTGCTAGCTTTCTATCATTTATATCTAGCATAATCACTTGTATAAAAGTTTCTTGCTCAATTTTTACATTGTGAGCGTAAATTGTAAACCAAATCAAATTTTTTTCACTGTTAATTAATTGTATATCAATAGGTTCGATTTCTGACTTTTCTTTAAGTTCAACAAATTTGCGATTTAAGAGAGTTATGTATTCTTTTGGTATTTTATCAATTAATTCTTGAAAACTTTCCCCTAATATTTCCTCTCTGCTATATCCATAATCTAATAATTTACGATTTATGTCCATGATTATTCCATTTTTGTCTAAAATTAAAACTATAAATGGAATATACTCGAATAGTTGGCGATATTTAACTTCAGATTGAATTAATTTCTTTTTAATTTCTCGTCTATCTGAAATGTCTTTTGAAAGGATAAACATCTTATATGTAGAATCTTGACTTTTAAAATAATATCCCCGAACTTCAAACCATTTATAAGTTCCATCTTTGCGTCTAAATCTTAGCTCCAACTTTCCTTTATTCTCTAATACATTTCTAAATTGTTTTGATGTAATTACATCGTCTGGATGCATTAAATCTAATGAATTTTTACCGATTAAATCGTCTTTCTCGTAGCCTAACATTCTCTTAAAAGTAGATTCATTAATCCAGAGAAATTCAAATTTGTTGTTTAACAAGCTAATTAAGTCATTTGCCCCTTCAAAAATAAAATTCAATATATTGGATAATTGAGACGAAATTTCTTGCGTTATTCTTATCCCCTTCCAAGAAAAATCCTAAAATAAATAGAATAGGTCTTGACTTGTTTGTAATAAAAAAAACAATATTCTTTTATAATTGTTTTCTTTAAGTGCTCTGTATAAGATATTGACACGAATTAATTTATTGATAATTGTTTTTATAAGAAATTTTATAGAATCAGCATTTAATTATTTCTCTTTTTTCCGAATAACGTTTTCTGAATAGAATTTTTTTTCGATAAAATTTTTATTAAATATTGTCCCTTATGAGGAACAAAATAGAAGAAAATTTCGATTCTCTGAAGGAATTTTTAACCTCCAGCGATAATTGGGAATAAAGCAACGATATCTCCGTCTCCAAGAACAAAATCACTTTGAATATGTGGTCTTCCATTAACCATAATAATCAAATTTTTATCGTCCTTAGGAATTTTATATCTTTTAAGAATTGATTTAATAGTACTCCCTTCTTGCAAGTTTAATACCGTTCGATCTGGTCCATATATCCTTAAATCAGCAAACAATTTAACGGTTACTGATATAGAATTTTTATCAATCATTTTCCACTTTATTAAAATACCATTTATACAGCAAACTCATTCTTTTAGGGAAAATTGCTACCCGGTCCCCATCATTAACTATTTTACTAAATCCTGAATATATCCCACCCACAAAAATATGGCTTGTTTCTGATTCTTCTATTCCAAATTTTTTAAGGATATCAGATACAGTCTTTATCCCTTTGTTTTCGATAGTCAATGTTATTGGAGCGCCTGAAGTAGCGGTTTGAGATTTTACTTTTTCTCTTAATTCTCCAAACAATTTGAGCAGAATTGTCATACTTTATAAGCTCCTAATTCTATTGAAATAGGGACATCATCAAATGAGGTGGTTCTTTTAAATTATTTTCTTTTGTTATAACTTCAATGTATCTAGTATGAATCTCTAAATAAAATCTTTTATTAGTAAGTTATCCAGATTATAAACTATATAGTCGGCTTCAATCATTCGATTAGATAATAAAAACACTATCTCCATCTTTAAGAACGATTTTATTATCATAGCAAGGTTTTCCGTTAACCATAATTCTCAAATTATTTTTTTCATTAGAAATTTTATATTTTTTTAGTATTGATGCGACAGTACTCCCTTCTGGTATTTCTATCACTGATTCATCTAAACTATATCCTTTTAAATCACCTTCCAGCTTGATATTAACAGAGATATATTTGTCCACGGCAATCTCCAAGAATATTAATGCCATTCTTTTAGGGAATAATCCAACTCTGTCTCCATTTTTAACTTTTCTCCCAAGTTCAGAATATTTTCCATTGACAAATATATGACTAATTTCGCTCTCTCTTATGTCTAGCTTCTTGATAATATCTGATACAATTTCAATTGAATCATCTTTGATATTAAGTGTCATTGGAGCACCAACATCAATCCTTTTACGTTGTACCTTCTTTTTTAAGTCTCCGTATAATTTTACTTGTAGTGGCATTTTCTCTAAGAGTTTTAGTTTTGCATATAATAAGCTTTTATTATCCAATTCAACTAAAAAATTAAATCTAAATAAAATCTTTTTTTTTAAAAAATAAATTTCTCAATAAACAATCCTATAAGTGAAAATTAATAGCTGAGATAAGAACATAAAAAATAAAAAAAAGTGTAAATTTTGAATTAGTATTTCATAGTATCAAATTGATGGGATTAATCTTAAAAGGATTTTTAACCTTCGAAAACTTTATCTAATTCTTCATCAGGCACGTTGAATACTTCATTGGATGGTGGAAGTTTCTCTTTCCTTAAAAATTCTGGAAGTCTATCATGCTCTTTAGTAATACCTGCTTTTTTATTAAATTCTCTTTCCATTTCAAGGATTTGCATTCCAATTTTTCCTATATCATCAACTGTTAAATTTGTACCTAATACCCCATTAACAGATTCAACCATTCCAACTAAAGCTTCAGGAATGTCAAGAACTGCGAAGGCAGTAAAAAGACAATATCCTGTAGAATCGACTACCGCTGTAGCTGCTTGTAAATTTCGAGATAATTCAGATTTCTTAGGGTCTCGAGGATCTGCTTGACCTCCAACTCCCATAATTTCTGTGGCAATAGCATAACCAGCGGTGTGATCTGCCCCCATAGGAGTGGTTGCATAGGTTACTCCTATACCTTTAATAGCTCGTGGATCATAGGCGGGTAATCCTTGATTTTTAACAACAGGAACCCTTGATACTCCAAAAGCTTTACCAGTGAAGCCTGTGCCATTCGCTAATATCCGGCCCGTTGCAGTCTTATTACGAACCTCATCCATTAATTTTAAAGCACCCTTTCCATCTCCAAACTTAGCTAATCCACCTTCCATCGCAACTGCAATTGTATCTCCTGCTTCAATTGTATCTAAACCTAAATCATTACAAGCTCTATTAAGTTCACCGACGATATCTAAGTCATATATGCCGCAATTTGGACCTAAAGCCCATACAGATTCATATTCTAAAACTCCTACAGGATCTTTTCCACCAGGTTTGGTCCATACTTCAGAACATTGGATTATACATCCTGGACTGCATGGATGGGGGCGAGCTCCACCTCGCTTCTTTATTTCTTCTGCTTTTTTCTCACCTGAAACATTTGATGATCTATCATCCTGTCCAGCAGAAAAATTTCGCTGAGGTAAGCCCTGTGCCTCATTTATAATGTTAATTAATACATCTGTTCCATATGATGCAAGCGCTCCATCTGGTTTCGTAACATCATGGGACATGAGTCCATCACGGAGCTTTTTTGTACCTGCTTTAAATCTCTCTTGATCAGCAATTTCAACTCCCGGGGCACCAGTTTCATCTACGACAATAAATTTTAATCCTTTTGAGGCCATTACAGCCCCAAGACCTCCTCTTCCGGCATATCTACTTGGACGCCCTTCAAGATCATTAAAGCAAACTCCAGAGGCTGCTCCTAATAATTCTCCTGCAATTCCAGTAGCGCTGATACCTACTTTCTCGCCAAATTCCTTATACAATTGTTCGTATGCTTTATAGAGACCTATTCCGGACCACTTATTAGCATTTATCAATTCTGCTCCGTCATTAGTAACTTTTAGCAGATAATAATCATCACCTTTCTTTTGACCCTCTATTATTATCGCAGCAATCCTTAATCTACCAAGCAACTGAGAAAAACTAGTACCAGCATTAGCTTCTTTTATTCCTCCCGTTAATGGAGATTTACTACCAACAGAAAGTCTACCAGATGTTGGAGCAATAGAGCCAGTTACAATACCAGGTGCAAATACAATCTTATTGTTAGGTCCCAATGGATGACAATCAGGAGGTACTTCTTTTGACACAATAGTTGAAGTAAGAGCTCGACCACCTAATGCCCTATATTCATCAGGAAAATTTTCAAATTTAGCTTCAAGTTTGCTCATATCTATTCTTAAAATTTTTTTAGGCAAAAATTTCACCTTCTTTTTTTATTTGATTATTGAAAAAATATAGTCAAATTACAATTGTTATTACTTCATATTTAATTATATCTTTAATTAGAATGAAGAACGTTATGTATGCAGAAAGATAACGATAATAATATTATCTATAAGAATGAAAAATTAAATAAATTCTAATAAGGACTATTAACTCCAATTTTTATAAAAAAAGTACAGGCCCGGAGGGATTTTTTCCCCCTTAAATAAATCTCAAGAGGCTTGAACCCCCGATTTCTAATCTCCAGTCGATATAACCAGCGATCTTCAGCTTAGGAGGCTGCTGCCTTATCCAAACTGGGCCACGGGCCTTTAATGATAATTAAAATAATATAATCATATTAAGTCATACTTAAATAAAAATTTAGTCGAACCTCGTTTTATATTAAAGATTCAAAGCGCTTCGGTAATATGCTGTTCCACATTCACCGCAAAAGTATTTACCTTTAATAATAATTGCCTTTTGAAGAGTAATTTCTTTCTGGCAATTCATAACACAGCATTTCACCATTTTTTTCCTATTCTCAACGTCATTATTTTTTGACATTAAAATCAATTAGCTTTTTACAACAAAGGGATAAAGGAATGGAGCTTTATCTTTAAATTAATATTTATTAAAAATAATTTTAAAAAAGATTTTTTTTTTTAATTCTCTATTCATTTTTTTTAGCTGTTAAAACTTTGAATCCTATTCCTATGATTTGCGCTACAATTCCAATTTGTGAAGCTCCTTTTACTTTTCCTCGCGCCATTTTTCTAAGCCATTTTCCAGTTTTCCAGCCAGCTGCTTTTGACATCGCCTGCATATTCGGAAACTCCCAATAGCCCCACCAATAGAGGTTCTCTCTCTTTAAATTTTTTTTAGGTTCATTTCTTACTCCTTCGACTGTTATCTTATCATCCTTGACTGTGATTAATGCAGCCCATTTGTCTTCTTTATTATTTAGTAGAACGCGTGTTTTTACTCCTTTAATAAATTCTTTACATTCTTGAGTATTTTTTGCAGCATCTACTGCTGTAGAAACAAGTTTTGCAAAACCTTTGAGCCTTGGTTTTTTTGATTCTTCATCAGACATGGTAATTAAATAAAAGATGTTTTATTTATAAATTTACTATTTGGTAATTAATATTTTGACATGATATTGAATTTATATAATTTTACTATTTTCTTTAACTTATTAATATTTTTACGAACTTTAATAATATAAAATCTAATAAGGTTTTGATTTAGAAAGGTTTTAATTTTGAATTGTTTTTTTAATAATTAGTATTTTTTTTATAAAATAATATTTTTTTTAGTGTAATTCAAATATGGAACGAAAAATTCAACAGAAATCTCGAAGACCCATTGATTATTTAAAGGATTCTATAAATAAAATCATTTTAATAAAAGTTAAAAGGAACCGACTGTTTAGAGGGAAATTAGCAGGTTTTGATGAACATCTAAATTTATATCTTGAGGGAACTTCCCAAATTTTTGAATTTCAAGATGAAGATGGTAATATTAGAGAAGAACATGAAAGCCTAGGTTCAATAGTAGTGCGGGGGGACAACGTTATTTTTGTTAATCTTGCTGGAAATGAGGAATAGGCAAGATTTAGGAAAGGAGCATTTTTATTAGGTAGTTAAAACATATTTTTATATCCATATTCTTTTTTTATTATCAGAAAAATGGAATATTAAAAAAGCGTTATTACAGTTCCTATAAGTATGAGAAAAAGATTAAATTGGAAAAAAGGAGATATCATGGAAATTGTAAATAAAAATTTGAATATCTTAAAGTTTTTTCATTTTATAAAGAAAAAATTGGTTAAAAATACAAGAGAGATTTCATGATATTCTTTTTATTATTAGTAAAGAAACAGAAATAGTATATTATATATGTAGAATTTATCCTTCTCATATCGATGTTTAAATAAAAAAAAAAAGAGTTAGAGTTTGAGTTATGTCTTAAAATCGCTTATAACTGTATTTAAAACAACTGAGTTACTTAATAAAGCACCGTGTTCCACGTCTAAATATGGATCATGATTAATCGCACCTGATATTGGGGTTGAACCAGTAGCCACCGTCCCATCCCAATATTTCCCTATCCTCTTTTCCATCCAGTAAAATAATGGGATGGTTACAAAGAAATTGATATTAAAATGCGCAAAAAAATGCGCCAATTTATAACAATCATCTATTCCCTTTAAACCTGAATATGTATAATAAGAGATATCATAAGGGGTCTCATCAAGAAAATTAAGAAAAAGTAAAAAGCCACTAAGAGTTCCCATTTCATACCAGCATGGTAAAGGCAAGCCAAAAAAATTATCAGTATCTAGCATTAATTTAAATAACCCTAAATTCCAGCTTAAAAAATGACCAAAATTAGCAAACCAAACTCCATGGTTTGGAGTTCCAGCTAAACCAACATGTCTAATTGTTATTCCATAAGTTTGTAATACCGGATACCAACACTTTATCATATAACGTACTACTAATCCTCCCATAGAATGGGCGAAAATATCAATGTTATCTTTTAAATCTCCCTTAATGTGTCTTGCTATAATATATCGTAGTAGTCCTTCCGCAATTGTTGTTATTGATTCGGCGACCCCAACAAAATAATCATCCCAATAAAAAGGGAAATCAAATTCAGGATCTTTTCCTGTAACATAATTAACAGTCCAAATATTTCCCGCACCATAATATTTAATAAATTGGGGATTATTTATAACTGTATTGAATGCCGAGCTATGCCCTCCATAACCGTGCACACATATGAGTGATATGTCATGAATCAATACTTCAAATGTTTTAAGTTCAGAATAATACTCATTTCCAGTAATTTTACCTGTGCCTTTTAATTGAATTGTATGGTTACCTCTATCGAGAGTACCAATCGAAGTACTATATTGCTTACACAAAATTGATATTTGCTTTTCACTATATTCACCTGCTATAAAATCTTGGCCATCTATGCTGTATTCAATATTTTCTAAAAACGTATAAGCGTTGAAAATAAGATCTATGTCATCTCCTTCTTCCGTTAAAGATACTAAGTCTTCAGGATCTATTATGTTAAACGGAGTGGTTATAAAAGATCTACTTTCAGAAATGTATTCATTTCCATATGAATCAGAGCCATATGCTTGGATTGTATGAGTACCAATTTCAGATATATTAATTGAAAGATCTAAATTTGTTAACGAATCTCCTTCAATTGCATTGACCTCACCATCTAAGATATATCCTAATTCAGACAATTCTACAGGGGCATTAAGTTTGAGATTGAGCTCATCTCCTCCCTTCACTGATTCTCCATCTTGAATTCCTTCAAAATTTATTTCCATGTCAAAGTTAAACTCTTTTACCTCTGTTTGATATAAATCTCCTTCTGAATTTCTAGCAAATAGTTGAATTTGATGATTTCCATTTGCAGGAATAGGTAACTGCACCATAGCTAGACAGGGATCAATTGGTTGAAATTCAGAAATCTCTACAGGTGTTTGACCATCTATACTAATTAGTGTCGAAATAATATCATCAATAGTTTCGAATAAAAGATAGAATTTGTAAAAAGCTAAATTCTTGTAGGTCTTTTGTTTTGGCCATATAATGCGAAAATCTCGATTATAATCAACTGAAAATTGAATTGTACCCGAGGATACAAAATTTCCCTCCGAATCTTTCCCATATGCTTGAAGTTCACAAGGCCCATTTTTGGGCATTGAAATGACAGTATCTCCATGAACTGAAGTGAATGGTAAAGAATCAAATTCTTCTAAGTTTTCAAAATCTGTTAATTTATAAGCGATCCACTCAAGGTCATAATATGAGTCAAAATCAAGTAAAAATCCTTCATTCATGCTCCTTCCTTCAAAGTATCCATCAGACCAACTAAAATCAATGGCATCAAAATATGCTCCATTAGAGGTGAAAGATAATTGACTAACATTTCCTAGAGCGCCGTATGTATATGTTTGAATTAAAATTGTATCAACATACACTTTTATAAAATCTGCTGCTTCATTAAATTTCAATTTAAAATGATACCACGTATTTGCACTAGCTGGAGTAGTGTATCCAAAAAATTCGAAATTCCCCTCAGTAGCTCCTAAAGTTAGTGTTCCACCTAATAATAGATCTTCATCAAAATAGAATGAGGTGTGGCTATTAGCTTCAGCTTGAATCCAGAATTCTATTATACCTGAATTTTGATCAGGAAATTCTGTATAACAATTCGATATGATACCAGTTTCACCGACAGATAATACTTTTTCATGTCCATCTATAGTGTCAATCACAGCACTTTCGCCTGCTGTATTAAGCCAATTTTCTGGACAAGTTCCAATCTCATCATTTTCAAATCCATATGTTCCCGGATAATAACCGCTCATTGGTCCCTTAATTTTGTTATTATCTTCTAAAGTTGTAACCTCAATCGAATGAATAGGGGGATCTCGCATTTTTTTCAAATATAGATAGGAAATATTTACCTCATCAAACTTTCCCGTAATTGATATGTCAGTAACATTATAGAGTTCAACGGGTCTAGGTTCATCTTTCATTGTCCCTCTAGTTGAGATATCAAACTCCTTCTCACCATTTACGTTAAGTTGAGCGTTTCCATTTATTGTTTTTCCTTTAAAATACAAATAATAATCATCTTCTCCATTTAATAAATTGGTTCCCTCATCATCTTCAAAGTTAAAGTTGACCGTAGACGCTGGACAATATGTTGCTTTTACATTGCATATATCTGTTGTAAGAACAATTTGAGAATAAGGTGCAAATACTGGAAAGAAAAATGGTGGAATAAATGGATTAAATATTATAGTTCCAGTAAATGTTGCCCAACATGCCGAAGCAGCTAATAATCGAAGTTCAACATAACCATCATTACTTACAAAATGGCTTAGTTCGCTATCATATGAGAGTAGATTGTCTTTATTGAAATAATACGGAATACTCCATTGACCGCCGACAATATCATTCAAACCTAATGAACTCAAGGAAACCCATTGGGATTTGTTGTAGTTGTAAATGTAAATACTAATAGACGGATTAGCCCTATAATTTAAAATAGCATTAAGAGTTATTTCGATGTCATTTGGTTTCTCATCAGGACATGCATCATTTCTCACATAGAATCTAGGTCGATATTCAGCAAATAGCGTATACGCGACCCATCCAGCACATCCAACACTAAAAAGCCTTGAATCTCCACTTGAAGCTGACCATCCTGGGGAATATACTACCGGAGTAGTAGGATTATTAGCGCCATATATAGTCGTAGAGTACCAGGGTTTATCTGGATA
>JBHLME010000226.1:0-3959 GCA_048938445.1 Promethearchaeota archaeon
CATGTAACAAAAGAAGGAGAGATAGCCGGGCCGAGAACGCTTGAACACATGGTGGATTATGTTCTTTATCTGGAAGTCTAGCAATGAAAAGATCAATTTTTATTTTTACAGATCAAAAAATTATAGCTAAATATGACAAACATATTCTAATGACTCCCTACTTAAATATAGCATCAATATCTTCTATGACCAAAAAAACTCATTATGAGGTAGAAATATTATTAAAGAAAGCGATCGAGTCAAGTCCTTTTATCAATAAATTCGGAATATATATCCCGCATGTTCCAAAAAATTCTGACCTAATAGATAAAATTAAGCACTTAAGGAAAAAAGCAACCCAATCTAACAATAATTTAATAGGAGATGGTTAGAATTGGAAGATTCTCAAAATGAGTTTGAAATCCCTGAACAACTTTATAATAATTTAATACCAAATGAAAAAATTCTTCATAAATTTAGGGCACATAAACCTTCAAAAATTGATAAAATTTTTATCCTTTCAATCGTAGGAACGATAATTACAGTGATAATAACAAGTATAATCTCTGTAATTAGGAGAGGATTAGGTTATTTATTTTCGCCGTATTTATTGCTAATGTATTTTATTTATTTTCCTTTAGTGTTAATAGTTTCTTTAATTATGAGGAAGAAATTGAGTTATAAAAGAGAATATTATGTGATTTTTACAAATAAAAAAGTTTATATATATGAGAGTGCGCATCAAGAAGAATATATTAATTCGATAGAGTTGAAGTCTATTAAACTAATCACATTTAAATTTAAGAGACATTCGGACAAATTAAACGCTAATGGAACAATTGATTTTTTCTCAGATGAGATAAAACCTGAGCAAAAAAATAGAATCTTAATCAGAGGTGTTCAGAACTTATTAATAAATCAAAATATAATAGAGTCTATAATGTGGGATTATGGAAATGTAAAAGAAAGATTAGAAACTATAAAAAGCGAGAATCAAATAAGACTTCCTTATGATTTTGAACTGGATAAGGTCTTATGGAAGAAAGTAAATAAATCAAATAGGATATCAAGTACCTTTATTATAATAAGTATAATTTCAATTGTAATTGGATTGATTGGTATTATATACGATTTCATAAATAGTAAAGATACAACCATTTATAGTTTATTATTTGTCTGTATTTTAAGTATTGGTTTAACGGACATTTTAATTTCTCCAAGACGTAAAATTAGCTTATCAAAGATACTATCTCCCAAAAATGATATTATTTTAAGGTTAATAGAAAAGGAACTTATTTTAATTAAAGGAGATTCATCAAATTCTTTTCCATTTAATTCAAGTTTTTATATTGATCTATATAATACTTTTTATTCATCCAAAATAGAGGCAGAAAAATTCATTGGAGGGATCAAAATTAAGTCTGCATATGAGGATATAGAAGAAATAAAATTTGGACCGACTAAAGATTATCTTAAAGTAGCAGAGATAATTTATCTCAATTACTTATCTTGGAAAGCTAAACAAGGATTTTTAAGAAATGAAAAAACTTTTACTCAGTCTAAGGAAACTCTTGCAGTAGATCTTCCTATTCGTGATTCTCAGCTAAAGACTGATAAAGAAGAAATAAAAATATCTTTTACCCCTCTTACTATTATTTTGTTAGTTATGTGTGTTGTATATACTGGCTTGTATATCTCCGTCTTTACCAGCAATTTAATACTGCATTCATTTTTTGATATTTTTGATTTATTATATATTACTGGTTTTCTAATTACTATATTTGTAATTTATAAAAAAAAGAGATATGGTTTTATCTTTGCTATTATTATTTCGGCTGGATTAGCAATATTATATACCTTAATTTTGGCATATATAGATATAGTTTACATGGGATCTATGTTGGTATTAGCGATTTTAGAATATCGAAATTATGCTAGGAATTATCAATTACCAATTGAAAACTCAAGTTATCGAGAACTATCTGATCAAATGATGCAACCATTCTATAAATATTTGAATCCCGAAGAAGAGATCCTGCTTACATTCAAACCTCAAATTTCAATTCAGAATCATATCCTAATGATAATTGTGGGATTTCTTAGTATGATTTTGTTATTTTCTATGATATCATTTATCATCAGGTTCTCTTTTATTTTATTCTTAATTATACTCACGTTAGCAATGTTTGGATCACTTTTTGGTATGATTACACTTTGTATGTTACCGGGTACATTATTGATGAAAAATTCAATTTTTCTTTTTACCAATGAAAAAATCATAACTAAATATGGAAAGGATTATCTTATGATACCTTATATCAATATAAAATCTATCAAGTCTTCAAATAAAAGAATGCATTATGACATTGAAATATCATTAATACATGATCTTGATTCCAATCCGTTTATTGATAAAAGTTTAATATATGTACAACATATCCCAAAAAATTCAGATATTTTAGAAAAAATTAAGTCTATTAGAAATAATGCGATTACTGTAAATAATGATAACCAAGAAAATGAGTAAAGTGGAGTAATTTTATGAAAAACTTGAAAATTTCTGATAAAATTAGAAATATTATTTCTAATTATTATAAAATTGTATTATTTGAGGAAGATCCTTTTAGTTTTGAGCCAAAAGTGGTAATTAGCATGGCAGAACCTGAACCACTAGAGCATTTTGAAAACACCCAATCTGAAATGCGAAAAATAGGATATCAGATTAAATTACATTATTTAAAGGATTATGAGTTAAAAAACTATGATTTCGAAAAAAAAGAAGATGAAAGATATTATGAAATAAAATTTAAAGCTAAAGAATTTGTGGAATTTGAGAAAAAAACAATTAAGAAGAAGAAGATTGTTCAGATTGCCTTATTCTCTATAACGTCTTTAATGATTGTTTTATCGGGTTATTTCTACGTTTATTTTATTGATCCGTATTACGGAGGATTTAATAAGCCATTACTCTCCACATTTTTAGCCATTTTTAGCTATTCTTTAGGTATGTTCTTAATCATCTTTATCCATGAATTAGGGCATATCTTTTTTAGCCGACGTCATAAATTGAACATATCAGCCCCGTATTTAATACCTGGGCCGCCTCCCTTTGGAACTTTAGGTGCATTTGTATCAATCAAAGATGATCCTCAAACAAGAAACCAGAAATTTGACGTAGCTATTGGAGGAATAATATTTGGAATCATAACTTCTTTAATTTTAATAGTGATTGGCCTATCCTTATCAGTGCAAATGGATACGGAGAGTTATCTAAGATTAAGGGCTACTTACTTTGGAACAACTCCTGCTCATGAAGCAAAATTAGTACATGATAATATGAACTTATATAACTTACTTTTTTTAGGATTAAGGTTTTTATTCTTTGAGCCTCCTACTTATAGTTATTACTACGGATGCTATTTGCCAAATAAAATTGTCATAATTCACCCCTTAGCATTTGCGGGATGGATAGGTTTACTTCTTTCTGGATTAAATCTCATAACATTTCCATTCCTTGACGGAGGCCATGTGTTAAGGGCAGTCTTTCCAAAGCCATATATTAGAATTATAGGCACCATAGTCGGATTTCTTATTTTTTTAACCTTAAACCCTTATTTAATGGCTCTATCTGTTTTACCAAATCTGCTCATTTGCATTTCACAATATTCATTACTCCAATCACGAAAATCAGAGGAGGAGGAAATCCCGAATCCAACAATTCCACTCACTAACTCAAGAAAAATATTCGCTCTATGCCTTATACTACTATTTATTCTACTATATCCGTTGAGCTATGATAATATAATATACGGATTTGGAATTTAAAGAAAAGATTAGTAGTTTTGGTATTATTTTGATTAATAATTTTCTTCTCTTTCTTAACCATATTTTTTTTTCAATGATTTTATTTGATCAATTAATTCACTCTTAATTTCCACTTTGGGTATAATCATCTCATATTCATCAGTAAAAGGCCCCCA
>JBHLME010000104.1:0-16108 GCA_048938445.1 Promethearchaeota archaeon
CAATCTCTATTCATTTAAATAAGGAAAAAGAAAATGAAGAAATAAGATTTCAACGTAATTTAGAACGTAGAAAAAAATTACAGGAATTACTTGAAAAAAAGGAACAAGCAGAAATACCAAAATCAGAAGGAGGAGAGCTTGAAACTAATCAAACAGATATGAAATTTGACCAAAAACCAAAAATTAAATCACTTCCTACAGTAAATGAACAAGAAATTAAGGATAAAGATGCATTAATAGGAGCTATGGAAGCACTTGATGAAGAAATGAAAGGGTCTCAAATAGATGCAGTGCAATCTGATAAAAAATCAGAAGAATTGGAATTTGATGAGGTTCTAGAATTAGATGATGAAGAAAGGGATCTTACAGATTTAATACCCGAGAAAATTTTAAATTATCATGAGAAATACTCATTAATGAATGGCGGTTTAGTTCAATATGATAAACTTAAGGAATATGTCAGCCAAGAACTTAGCGATGTTACTGATGAATTCCCAGAAGAACTCTTTAAACAAATCATTAATCAATTAAAGGAATTGCAGATGATCCAAAATATTATAAAAACGGCAGAGTATGAATTTCTTTTATTCAATGATATCAAGTTAAATTTCTTGCATAGAAGATTTTTAACTCATGCAATTGATAAGGTTCCTTTACAGAAAGAAGATTTCATGAAAGGATTAAATTGGGATGAGGAAAAGGTATTGAAAACAATGAAAGAACTCCAAGAAATGGGGATCATGAGAATTGAAAATGAAAAAATACTTCTACCTGGTTTAATTCAAAAAGAATAAATAATATTATTATAGAAATTTATAAAAAATTGTTATTTATATATTCTTGAACTGTCTTTATTTCATTTAGATGGGTTTCTCTCTTTCCAAATATATAAAATCGGACTTCGGGTCCTGTACCACTTGGTCTAAAATATAAGGTTGAGTCATCACTCTTTAATTGATATATATCTATCATTTTATTATTATCAGATAGGGCAGAGATATGATATTTTTTATCTTTTATAGTTATTATCTTATTATCCTTTTCTTCAAAGTTTTTCATTAATCTAATTTTATCCTCATCGTTAGCAGGAATCGTGCTATTAATTCCCACTATTGCCCAGTCAATCGATTTGGAAATAATATGCCCTCTGCAAATTAATTCAGTTATTAATATTAGAGCAGGTACGGGATATTTGTCCGCGATAATTGATATCTCTGAGTTAAATGTATACTTTTCTAAATCCTTTTCTTTAGAAATATTCACAATATTTATGGTATGGCCTCCAGATTCTTCCCACATGACAATTATGAATTTCTCGTTTTCAATTCCTTTTTTTTCCATCAATTTTATTATTTGATGCTTCAATAGGATATCATTATTTATTTTTATAAGATTACCATTATCATCTTCTACATATAATATAGCCGTGTCAATCTTAGATTGGTCTATTTCAACTCCTAAAAGAAAGTATAAAATTATCCCTAAATGTTTATAACCCACTCCAGTTAATATGTTTATGAAACTCGTTTTGTCTCCCCTTAAATCGCTTGGAATCGTCCGAACATTGATAATTTTTTTATCATATTCATTTGCTAAGATGTTATGCATTGCAGAATATATCTCATTAGGAATATACGTGAAATATCCTTCATCTTGCTTGATATAGAGAGCAATTCTATCCCTATCCGCATCTAATAACACCGCAATATCTGAATTTTGTTCAGACATTACTTTTTGAATCTTCTCTTCTTTTACTATTTTTATTGGATTGGGCGGATTTATTTCTTCTTCTATTAATATCACATTTGCTTCATATTCTTTGAATAAATTAACGATTCCTCGAGCTTTACCTAAGTATGGCCAAATTATAATATTCCTACCTTTTAAGCTTTTAATTTCAATTATATTTGCAAGTATATTCCTTACATAATCATTATTTTTTTGTTCAGCATTGATTAATATTGGTTTAAAATCCATATTAAAACGGATCTGATCATATGTTAATGCTTTTTGTGATATATCTTTAAACATATCTCCTGACATCGGTATTGCATACTGAATGTAAAATTTTATTCCATTCCAAGATAAATCATTATGACTTGCGGTTAATACAATGATCAAATCAATATCCTCAAGTAACGCAACAGAAGCTGCACCATAAGGAGAAGATAACCTTGATTCATTATTATCATCTTGCTGATGATAAATTTCAAATCCTTCATGAGCAAAAATAGCAGAACAATATTTTAATAAAATTTTTCTACTTGGTCTATCATCCGTAACAATGAGAATCTTCAATTTTTTATTATTTGTAATATCCTTGAATTTATCACTTATGGCTCTGAAGACTCGTAGGAATAAATATAAATTCCTTCTGGTTAACAAATATTGATCCTCTTTGATTATATCATAAATTTGAATTCTTAAGCCAGAAGTTGGTGCAACAATTGGATTGATGATATTTTTTTCCGCTTCTGTTAATTCAGGTAACTTTAAAATAGCTATACCTTCTGAATCCCCTTCTAATTCAATGTCTTCTATTTTAAACTCTATCATATGACTTGTTTATTAAAGTAACCTTATAAAAATTATTAAATCGATAAAATTAAATCATTAAAGATACAAAAAAGACATTTTAATCATTTATATCTGATATTTTTTATTGCTTCTCTTAAAATTCCAAGAATTTTTTCCCGATACATTGGTTCAATTGCCACCATTGAATGGAACTTAATATTTCTTCCTCCTTTAGAAAGAATTTTTTCACAAAATTCAGGTGTCAATCTATTTGATAAATCTTGTTTATTTGCAATCCCAATTACTAATTTATTTTTATAATGCTTTTCTAAAATATCTTGTATGATCTCTTTAGATGAATTTAAATTTTCAAAAGTAGAATCTGTTACTAAAAGTGCTATATCAGTACCATCTAGAAGACTTCCCCAGAGTGACCGGAAATTACTCTGTCCTGCAAAATCCCAAAATGTGATATCACGATGCAAGTTAGAATCTAAGTTGCCCCCATCAAATGAAGTGATATCTGCAGTAATAGTTGGTATATATTCTAAATTTATATCTTTTCCACAGATTAAATGAAGTAAAGACGTCTTCCCCACCCCACCAAGACCGATTATCGAAATTTTTATTGAACCTAAGACAACATTATCAACTTCTTTATGAAAATCTTGGAAAATTGCTCTATTCCCCGCCCATTTATTGTCTTTAAGTACATCTTTATATTTCTCTATAAATTTATTCTTAATTGTTGCTATCTTGGGATTTATAAGATTATCATCATCATCAAGATCGGCACATACAACTATAATGAGATTGTCAAAAATAGTATAATAATATTTATTGTCTTCAGTGGCGGTGTTTTTTATATCAGATTGTGAGATTTCTTTCATGAAACCTGAAAATGCACTTAAAAATCCTGCTAATAAGTCTCGGTCTACATCACTTTCTCCATAATTACGGAATAGAAGAGATTTACCATCTTTTGTAAGGATATTGATATATTGAATCATTTTTCATTTGTGCTGGTTTTCTTTCTCTAAAAAATAGAGTATCTTATGCGCGTATTCTAGACGACTAAAATTTAAAATAATATTAATTTATTAATTTAATAAAAATAAAATATTATAAAAATATGTTTTTTAAAATTTTCAGTATAATTAGTGTTTAATAAGGAGTCACAAATGACAGATACAAAAGATTTGAATCAAGAAGAGATTGAAAACATTTTAATTGAGATTAACGGAAAACTAGAAAATTTTTCTTTAATTCTACAAAACTTCGGATTAGATTTGATAACAAAATTAGGAAAAAATGAATCAAAACTTACTATGCTTACAGATAAAATTGAGAATCTTGCGAAAGCAACTTTAGATATTAAAGCATTTACACCAATATTAAATAAAATAGTAGATCGGCAGAAATCAATAGAAAGTGAGTTAGATTTGTTGAAATCTTTAATACAACAATCTTTACAAATGAGGAAAACAGGTAAGTTAAATGAGAGTTTAATTAAAAGAGATGAATCAATAACCAATAATTTTGAATTAATTAAACAAAATTTTGAGAATTTTAAAGAAGAGATTGATAAAATAGAACAAACTGAAAAAGCTAAAGAGATCCTAATCAAAATAAGAGAAGATATTTTTGAATTAACTGGAGGACATCGAATTCTTTATGAAATAGCGCAAGTTATTAAATTATTGGAGGATAAAATTCCATTTGATGATGAATTAAAAACAATTTTAAGGGATAAAATAGGATTTTGGATGAATAAATTAAAATAAAACAAAATTTTAAGGAATATTCATAATGGTACAATTCAAAATTGGTGAAGAACACGAAGGAGATTATACCTGTGATGATTGTAGATCATTCATAGATGGATTTTGTTACAGATGGTCCTTTCCAATCCAAAGTAATCATATTCCCTGTACAAAATTTAAATATCAAAAAAAAATTGAAGAAGAAATAGATCTATCAACTACTCCTAACGAAAAGTCCTTATTACAGGATTTTTTCCGAGAATTAAGAAAAGCTAATAAAGAAATTGATGGAAAATCCTATCTGGAGATATATACTACTTTTGATGAATTAATAAATAAGTATGCTCAAAGGTTACTTTAAAATTTTCTTTATTAGTTTATGGTACAAAAAATAAGGTAAAAGATTTGGTTACGATTTTACTTTTGATTGCCGTGTAATTTCGGCCATTTTTTTAAAAATATTTTTTACATTATCCCCCGTCTTTGCGGACGTTTCATGATATGCACAATTGAGTTTATCGGCCAAATGCTCCGCCATGGGTTGGATAATTTTTCTTTCATCCTTTAAATCAATTTTATTACCAATTAAGACACGTGGAATCCCACTAAGACCATATTTTACAGCAGTATTATACCAATTTTGAACATTTGAAAATGTACTACTTCGTGTAATGTCAAATACAAGCATCATCCCATCTGCTCCATTAAAATAAGGGCGATGAAGCATGTAAAACTGAGGTTGACCTGCTATATCCCAAATCATCAAATTAACCATAATTTTCTCGCCCTTTTCCTCAACCTCAACAATTTCCTTAACGATATCTGCACGCCTATAACGCCTGTGTTATAGACGTTGTGCCTACCGTTGGAATGTATTGAGTCTTGAATTTTTTCGAAGAATATTTATCTAGAAGCGAGGTCTTACCTACTTGAGGATCTCCAACAACTATGATCTTATAAATCACTTCAGTTCTTCCTTCGAAAACGATTTCTTCTTCTCCGGACATTTTTTCTTTTTCACAAGTTATTTTTAATTATATATGAAAATAAGAATAAGCATTTTTAAGAATTTCTATATCTTTATTTTAACGATTTAAGTTTTCATTTTTTTTATTTTATTATTGTAATTATTGTTTATTTTTAGAATTATTAATTAGTCATTTTTCAGAATAAAAATAAAAAATGCTTATTATTCTATGTATCAAGAAATTTAATAAGAGAATAATTCATATAGAATTATACTCATGTATAAACCAAGAAGGTATAAAGATTCATGAATGAAAAAATCAAAGAATTTCTAAAAGAAGGAAGAGTTGCATTTTTTTTAGGGGCGGGTATTTCAATGATTCCTCCATCATGTCTACCCAGCTGGTGGCAAATAAATCACGCAATTCTTGATTCCTTAGCCGATGAAGGTGCTGAAATCGTTCCAGAATTAAGAGATTTAGCTGAAATGATTAAAAAAAGGGAGGAAGAAGGAAGATTACCCCCAGAATTTGTAGCTGAAATCATTACAAATCGAATTGGAAAATCTTATTTCGAAGTTTTACAAGTCTTAGAAGGAGATACACCTAATTTAGCACATTTGTGGTTAGCAATATTAGCTAAAGCAGGATTATTAAAAGCTATCATTACCACCAATTTTGACACGCTAATAGAAAAAGCTTTTGAGAAAATTGGAGTTCCCCTAAAAGTTCTTGTCAATTCTAGAGAGTATGAAAATATAGAAAAATTTGAAGATTCAAAAGAGCCGTGCATGTTATTGAAGTTACATGGTACTGCCACCCTCCCTGATACATGTATTGACACTTTAGCCCAAAGAAAACGTGGATTGCACCCAAACATTACTCAAGCATTAGATTATATTGGAACTCGGACATTTTGGATCTTCTTAGGATATTCTGGAGCAGATTTAGAGGCAGAACCTAATTATCTTGGGATACGTCATCGGATGAATAATTCACCTGGATTTGCCTGGTTACACTTGCCAGAAAGAGATCCCCTCCCTGTTATTTCAGAACTAGCTAATTTATATGGAGCAAATAGGGGATTAATAGAACATGGAGTTTTACCGGATTGGTTAGATGAATGCAAAAACATTCTTCCGGAAAATGTTCAAGCTCCAAAGAGCATTATCCTTGCTGGAGAGAAAATTCAACAAATTAAAAATGAAAAAAGTGAATATATCCAAGAACATGCTCTTAGTTGGGCAAAAAAGCAAGGCAGTGCTGAATGTGCTCTAATACTTTGTGATATTGGTGTTGATTCTGGTTTTTACGATATAGCAAGATCTATATTATTAAAACTGCACGAAGGAGTAGGAGAGTTTACGTTAACTCCGATTGGAAATGCTTTAGTTTGTCAACTTTTAGGTGAAATATCAAGAAGATTTGGAGAAATGGAAAAAACCTTGAAGTATCATCAGGATGCGGCGAAATATTTTCAAGAAGCTAATAATCTTGAAGGATATCATGCGTCTGCACAAGATATTGCAAACTTAAAATGGCAATTTGGATATTTTGAAGAAGCTGAAAAAGATTTATACAATATTATGGAATATCATCAAAAAGTTAATGATAATGAAGGTCATGTTCATGCGTTATTAGATTTAAGCAACTTATATCGAGAAACTGATCAATATCAAAAAGCGATGAATTTATTAAACGATGCAATTAAAATAGCAGCTAAAAATGGTCTTGAAATACTACGGGCACACGGTATTTTAGGAAAGGCACTAATAGAAAGTGAATTGGGAGAAATGGAAGATGCTGAGAATCTCGTATTAGAATCTATAGATATATATACACGGTTGGGAGATGACAATTTCTTATCGGAAGCTTCAAGAGAGCTTTCACAAATTCATTTCAAGCGTGGAGAAATTCAAGAAGCACTAGATATTCTTGAAAAATCTAGACAAAGTGCAATTCTAGTTGGAAACAAGTCCAGAATTATTAGGGCTGAAAGGGTAAAGGGAGAATACTTATTAAAGTTAGGAGAATACAACGAGGCAGTCTCCGTTTTAAACAATTCATTGAAAAAGGCGAATGAACTTGGAGATTTTATTCTTATCATCACAATTATGCAAAGTCTTGGATTAGCTCATCAATCACAAGGTAATGTTAATGAAGCAAAATCAATATACCAGGAAGCCATAAACAAGGCAGAAAAAAATGGATTAGATGTAAAAGCTGCAGGAATAAAAACTAACTTGGGAATCATATTGGAACAAAGTGGTGAGGTTGAAAATGCTTTACATAACTATGAAGAAGCAGATAAGGTTTTCAAGCGCATGGGCATATTAGAATCGATTGCAGGATCTCAAGGAAATCTAGGGAACATTCATTTCCGTTTAGGGAATTACGCGGAAGCCCAAAAATACTATGAAGAAAGCATGAAGATTGCTGAGAAACTTCAAAATATTGATGTTGTTTTAAGAACTAAGTATAACATCGCGAATGTGGTATTACAGTCAGGAGACATGGAAGGAGCGAAGATGCAATATCAACAAGCAATCGACTTAGCTAAGAAATATGAACAAAAGGGATTAAAGGACATGTTTCAAATAAATTATGCGGGTCTTTTATTTCAATTGGAAGACTATCATCCAGCTTTAGAACTTTATGGAAATGCTTACGTTTCTTGTATCGAACGTAAGGATTATCTACAAGCCGGCACAGCGATCTATTATGCTGGTTTATCTTATTTCCGTTTGAATGAAGTGCAAAAAGGCATTAAATTATTAGAGGAAGCTATTGACACGTGGAAAATGCTTGATGAAGAACCCCCGCAACTAGCTGAAGCTCAACAAACATTAAATTCGGTAAGAGAACAATTAAACTCATAAAAATAGCAAGAATGAGAGAATCTGTTAAATTAGATCCTGTAAATATAGTACTTATCATTTTATTTTTAATGAGATAGTTTTTTCGACTTGAAACTTTGATTTCTTTTCATTCTTACGAGAAATAAAAAAAATTTTTTTTAATTCGAACTTTGTACTGCTCCAAGAAGTCTGTAGTTCCCTCATCAAACTTATCATAGTATCTCTCCCATTAACTTGTCCAACACTCAAGTGAGGAGTAAAGCCACCTTGGTGCTTGTTAACATCATTACAATCAGGGACAATTTTTAATAATTCTAATTGAAATTCTTTTAAGGAACTTATAGGTTCGGGCTCAAGCCAGATGGTATAATGTTCATGATGGTGATGAAAAAACTTAAAATTGTTTAATTGTAATTCAAATGGTTCGATAATCGTGCAAGTCTCTGAAAAAGTAGATTCAAGTGATATAAATTCTGATTTAGGCCTAAAGGGATATAATAAATTAATGTGAGGCATCCATCTATTGATTTGACGGTCATACTTTTTTCTAATAACTTGAATTGGTTCCCAACATGAACGTGGAGGAATGATCACGACTGCTGAAGTATATACCTTGCTCATTATATGATTATAATAAAGTTATTATGTTTTATATTGTATACATATAATGAAAATGAATATCAAGCAAAGACACTTTATTAAGAGTTCAGAAATAAAATCGCTAAAAGCAGATATTTTAAAACAGTATGACAATGAATTTATTGACCAAATTATCCCAAACAAGGCTCGGATTGAAGTCATTTACACGGAGGCTGGAGACACCTTATACGCTATTAATGGAGAGTTAAAACTTTGGAAATCTATGGAGGGATACATTCCAGTATTAACATTGCTTTTAAAAGGAAAGATAAATATAAAAACAGTTATCGTAGATATGGGGGCCATAAGGTTCGTGACAAATGGTGCAGATGTAATGCGTCCGGGAATTACAAAAATCGATCCATCCATAACCAAGGGAGATATCGTGAAAATCGCTGATGAAACCCATGGAAAGACCTTAGCAGTAGGAAAAGCATTGTATGACGCAGATGAGATGGAAAAAATAACAAAAGGGAAAGTCATTAAAAATCTTCATACGATCAAGGATTCTGTTTGGAATTTTTCTAAAGAGTTTAAATGAATTCTTTTAATAAAATGTTTTTATAATTCTCTTTATCCTTCTTATTTAATTCATTAACGTCAGTGCTCATTCGATTATAATAATCCGGATCGCTTTCACTCATTTAGTATAGAATCCTTTTTCCTGTAATTGCTAATCGCAATAAATACCTTGCTAAACTAAGTTTTAAAAAAGAGTAAAGTCATTTAAAATAATAGATTTTGTCGTCTTGTTGCTTCGATCATTACGAACGTTATAAAAATTTTAATAATTACTTTTATAGCTTATAAATGCAAACCATTAGAACATGATATAAACTATTCAATTGCTTTTTTTATGATTGAATAAGCAACATGTTTTTCATTTGTATTTAGATCATTTATATCTTTACCAGAATAATCATACTTGTCAATATTTCTATCATGATACAAGCAAGCGATTATCAGCATGGCATTTTGAAAAAAAACTTCGCTTTCTATTTCACGTGTAACTTCAATGAGTTTGTAAATAGAATCTTCGAAGAAATGATCTTTAGTTTCAGCATCAAGGTTCTTTTCTAGTTGTAAGTAGTTGTTAAAAACGAATGAATAAAAATCATATTCTCTTATCACTTTTTTTAAACACACCCCTTCAACATTTTATTAAATGCAAAAAAAAAATATAACCGACGAATATCATTACGACTAATTTAATTTTTAAATGCATTATTTTTAGATTTTAGTCCGTGTTAGTGGTACGAACAAATATTTGATATAGTTTTGTTAAATCAGATTCTTAAAATACTAATTCTAATTAAAAAAAAAAATGATTTAAAAAAAATTTAGTGAGTTTTAGAGTAAGAAGGGTATCTCTTTTCTAGTTCAGCTTTCACTTCTTCATCCGTCTTAAGTTTAGTAAATAAACTATAGCACAATACTCCACCAATGATGATTAAAAATGGATCAATATAGAGCCCCAATCCATTCATCGGTATAGGATGAATTCCACCAGAAATTACGCTTAGATCAATAACCCCTATTGGTATATTTATACCTATTATTGCGATAACTCCAAAGATTATGCAAATAGCACCTCCAATTAGTCGATTTTTAAATGAAATGATCGCTCCACAAAGTGCTCCTAATCCAAGAAATAATGTCACACCTCCTGTTATGTACAACAACGAGTGATCGATCCCTAATGAAGTCCAACTTTCCCCTGCTAATAGAATTAAAATTTCCAATGTGCCTAATATTCCAAATACAGATAATCCTCCTAATGATAATAATATAGCTCCAATCATTGCAACTATAGGACCAATTTTTGATTGGTAAGGTTTTAATGTATTTTTCTTATTCATTATTTAGACCTCTCAAATAAATATTGTCTTTAAGTATATAAATTTGCAGACTATTTAAATATTAATGGTAAATGATTGAAGGTTCTTGGATGTATACTATAAACCATACTCAAACAATTATATTTAATCACTTATTTTATTTCTTATAATTTTTGTAGGGTATTTTTCCAGTAGAAATAGACGTCTAGTAAGTTCTTTTTTGTTTTTACTATAATTTTTTTTACTTTTTCATTTAAATATGATTTTTCTCATCTCTTAATCATGATAAGGCTGAGTAATACGAGAAATATCGTGAAACATAATAAAAAGATCGCATATTATGCAGATATAGCCTGAATAATACTCGATTTCAAAAATTAACATCGACTTGTATTACTTGGATATTAGTATTAAGGGTCATGACTGGTATATGTTAATGATTCTTAGAAAATATGAATAAAATAAATGGGTGTATGTGTTAAAATGAGCATGTTTAGGAGTTATTTACTAAAAAACAATTTTTGGGCAAAAAAGGGAAATGAAAAAGATCCAAACAATTCTGAGAAAGTTTATATCAAACACAATGAAGTCGTTGGCGGGATTTGGGCGATCATTGAAAATAAACCAGATAGAAAAGGCGTGAAAATCATCGTAGAAGGCCTTGAATATTTTTTCAATAACTTTGATAAATTAGATGCGTTTCTCAATCGATTAGAACAAAAGCAAAATGATTTCATGAGAATAGTTCGAAGGCGGGATATTAGCCATAAATTGAGAACTTTAGAAATTTAAATTAATATCGTTTGAAGAATTATTTTTAAGTTTTAATCATTTAGCTTATTAAATTAGAATATTTCAAGAAGTTTGTCAAATTATTGATAATTTTATAAATAAATTCTTCAATAGGTATGAATTAAAGATAGCATTCCTATTTTAATTATCTACCAAATATATTAAAATATTGAGGAAAAAAATGATCAATCATCCAATTCCGTAGAAACTATAGTTCTCATTCCTAAAATCAACATTATTAATGCTGAGGGCAACATTATCATGAAGATGAAGAGATCTATAAAATTTTTCGTTGTCATTGGGAATTCTAAATTATAAATCATTAGCTGATAATCGAGAGGATCAAAACTTGATATGTTTAATAATATTGGATAAATAATTGAATTGGTGACCAATTGCAAAATTGCGATTAATAATATAATGAAAGAACATAGCATAACTATTTTATTAATATTTTCTTTCCTTATAGATTTCCATAGTTCAATCATTAATGTAATTGAACTCACGGGAATTAATATTAATCCAAGATAATATATTGATATGATTAAATATATTATCGATTGACCAATTAAGAAAAGAATCTGATCTCCTATTTCTATAACTCCCGGTGTGGTATAAGCAGATGAAAGAAGAGAATTTGTCATCCAATTTAAAGAAATGTTAATCATTACCAATAGAAACAAGATTATAGATAATATTTTAGAAATATTTGATTTATTCATATAATTTCATCTTTTATAACTTGAGAAAACATGTTAAAAGAAAAATCTAAAATGTTTTATTACACAACTGAGATTTTTCATTTTTATATATGATCCTTAAAAAATGAAAGTCTTCATTAAAAACTAAAGGATAAGTGGATAATAACCCATTTAACATGCTATACGATTTGTTTTTCAAATTATAAAGTCAAGATGAGCCTCTCAATATCCAATACTTTACTAGCGAGCCTTATAAATACAAGACATAGGACGCTAATAATTCCGGCAATTATTATAATGATAACAGGAGAAAGAAATGCGGGATTGACCATTTGAACGAAAAAAAGCCCAAAAAGAGGGACAATTAATGAACCCCCAATGCTTTGAGCACTTTTTACTGTCTTTACGCGAGAACTAATGATCACGTTTATTTGTATGAATAAAAAAGAAATTAAAGGAGATATGAGAAATCCTATTAATAAATCGGATAAATCCGTGAAAATTAAGAGATTTCCGTTTAAGTATGATAAAAACATTAGATTAGTAATTAGTCCTAAACCAAAAAAACACAAAATGCTGATAATCAAGGAGGGAATAAATGAGGTCATTACTTTCCCGAGTATCAACTCTGTTTTAGTTATTGGCAACAAGGCTAAATTTTCCATTGTTTTTCTTTCTTTTTCACCCGCAAATGAGTCTGCAGAGATAAAACTTGAGGTAAATCCAGGAACAAATAAAAAGAAGGGAATTACCATCCATTTAATCATGAATATTGCTGCCTGTAAATGCACATCATAATGGGAAATATTAAGGAGTACAATAAAAGTACTAGCACCAGGATATTCTGCCAAAAAGGTAAAAGGATCAACGAGTGCCGCAATCATCATAAAAACAGGTAAAAATATCGTGAAAATCATTGGTAATATTATTACTGCCGCTAATATTTCTTTATTGCGTATTGTTCCTTTCCAGTCCTTTCTCATAATCTTCCAGCTATTTATCAAGTTCATTTTAATCCATCCTCACTCCTGTTGATTTTGCATCAATTTAAGATATATATCCTCCAATGAATGAATGGTTCGGTTAATTTCTAGAATCCTAGCATTTGAATCTACCAATTCTTTCACGATCAATGGAGTTGTCTCATCAGCGTCCCTTGAATAAAAATAAATTTTATTATCATCAATTCGATATTGATCGATATAATTTAAGCGAGATATTTTTTCTTGAATTTCTTTTGATACAGGTGATACAAGAGTGCAAACCATTTCTTGGGTTTTGAAAAGATCATTCCTAAGTTCTGAAGGTGTACCTATACGTTTTATTTGTCCTAAATCTAAAATTGCTACTCGATCACAAATTTTTTGGACTTCCTCTAAATTATGTGAATTTATGAAAAGTGTTCGATGCTTTTTTTTTAAACTTAGAATTAAATCTCGAACTTTTACAGATGCAATAGGGTCAAGACCAGAAGTAGGCTCGTCAAAAAATAGAATTTGAGGATCATGTAAAAGTGCTCTGGCTATTGCTAGACGTTGTTTTTGCCCTTTTGACAACTTTCCTGCTTTCATGTCTTTTCTTTTAATTAGGTCTATTTCTTGGAGAACTGAATCTATTCTCTTTTCCAATTCTCCTGGTTCAATGTCATAAAAGCTGCCAAAAAACCGCAAGTTATCATGAACTGAAAGATATTCATAGTTACCATGGTTCTCTGTTAAAAATCCCATGTTCTTTCTTAATGAATGTTCTTGTTTTTTCAAGTTTTCTCCATTAACAAGAATGTTTCCTGCGTGTGGTTTCAATAATCCTGCGATACATCGAATGGCCGTGGTTTTTCCCGCGCCATTAGGACCAAGCAAACCAAAGATCTCACCTTGTTTAACCTCAAAACTCACGTTATTTAAAGCCCAAATCTCACTTTCTTCTTCCGATTTACTTTTTTTATTGTAAAATACTTTTGAAAGGTTCTCGACCTTGATTACTGACTCCATAGTATAAGTAAAAGTTTATTAATTATTATAATTATATAAGATAAATCAAGTTATTAAGATATTTAACATAAGATAATCAAAAAAAAAGAATAAATTAAAATATTAATATATTTTTGAACCACAATTTTCACAGAAATTAACATCTTGAGCCAATTGATGACCACAATACACGCAGAAGGTCTTTCCTTCTGAAGCAATTGGAGCTATGATCTTTTTCGAAGGAGGTTCATAATTTTCAGCAGGAGCATACGAAATGCTTTCTCCAAGGATTATTTCTCCCGTTTCAGCATTAAAGCGGTATCTTATTTTCCCACTATTACGTAAGACTAAAAGGACTCTTAACACATCCTTTGGTTTAATTCCAACTTCAAGAGCTATGTCCTCTAGTTTATATGTTCCCTGCCCCCGGGAGATTATGGCCGCTTTAATTGCTTGTTTATACCTACTATTGGTATATATCTGTTGGAATCCTCCGATAAAGATAAAAAAAGCTGGTATGAACATCCAAAACCCCCAAGTGCGTAAGGAAAGGAAACCATTATCTAAAGCATGAAGTACTAACGATAGAATCGCAACAAATAAAAAAACTCCTGCACAACCAAACGAGCCTGCTGCTGCTTCATAAGATTTATCCGAATAATATCTATGTCTATATTTTTCCTTGTCTTCTTCCATTGTCATATCATTAAAATTAATTACTAATAACTATTAAAATGAAGAAAGTAAATTTAATTTTAAAAATTATTGTAGTCCAAATATTAGGAAAAATTAATGCTGTATTTTTTAGACCCTCAAGCTTGTTATATCTCATACTTTAAATAAAAATGAACTTTAGGATTACTTAAACGGAAATCTTTACTAACTGAATCTAATATCATTTCAGTCTTACCTACGACTAGTAATCCTTGAGATATTAAGTGTTCTGACATCATTTTAAGAACTTTACGTTGAGAGTTTTGATTAAGATAAATTAAAAAATTTCTACAAAAAATAATATCATATTTTTGATTGAATTGATGTCCCTCAATCAAATCTTCTTGAATAAATGTTACTTTCTTTTTAATCTCATCATTTATTATGTGTTTAGAACTTAATTTACTTTTTTTTCCTGTAAAATATGATTTATAAATAATAGGTAACTCATGAATAGAATAGTTACCATACTTTCCTTTTTTTGCCATATTGATGGCGTTAATATCAATATCAGATGCGAAAATTTCAATGTCTGGAATATTCTTATTATATCTTTTAAGATAGTCAAACATCATTGCCAAAGAATAGGGTTCTTCACCTGTAGAACACGGAGCGGACCAAATTCTCAAAACATCTTGATTATTTCTTTTAATTTTACGATTAAGAAAGTCCGACATAAGAGCTTGATATACTTCATAATTCCTAAAAAAATAGGTATAATTTACGGTAAAAAAGTTGCTAAAATTATTAAATTCTGATGGGGTTCTTAAAATATATTCAAAGTATTCTTTATCTGACTTTAGATTTAAATTATGAATTCGGGTTTTTATTTTTCGTTCTAAAAATTTCTGTTTATAACATTTAACATTTATTTTAGTAGATTTACGTAAATGATCAATTAAAAATTGAATTGATTCTGGGTGAAGACTAATTTTATCTATAGCTGATTCTGCTAACATGTTTTAAAAATGAAGACCCTAAAATTATACCTAATTATGACTATAACACAAGATTGTCCTTTTAAAGTAATTTAATCACTTTTTTCATACCTATAATTTTTAAAACCTAAATAAGAAAAACTAACTACAAAAATGTAATAAAATTTAATTCAAGTATGATGATATATAAAATACTTTTTTAATTTACTTATAAGAAGTGTATTCATTAGAATAAAAATGATTTTTACTGATTAAATTAAAAATTAAAGGTACACTTTTCTTAAAATTCAGTGAATAATGATGTTAGAACATCATAATATTTATTTTTTAAAAAAAACAATGAAGTTTTAAATCAAAAGAATGTTATTCTTAACCGTTAATTAAAATAATGGTTTGAAAGCGCGACTCCTAAT
>JBHLME010000227.1:0-3893 GCA_048938445.1 Promethearchaeota archaeon
TTATTTATCAAAATTCAATTTATTGATGGAATTGATAATACTACCAATATTTTCCTTTTCATTATATGTCGGCAAAAATACTAATACCTTCATTAATGCTACTCTAACGTTTTTCTTTTTTTATTATATTATTGAGAGATGATTTTAATGATTTACCAATTGCTTCAATCGTACAATATTTGAGATATAATTCATATGCATTATCACTTATTTTTTGCCTTAAATCTCTATTATTTTTTAATTTTAAAATAGCCTCAGCTAAGGACTTTGGATTTGCTTTTTCACATAAAACAATATTTTCATTATCAGTAAATAATTCCCTTATTGCAGGACTATTGCAAGTAATCATCGGCATTTTCATAGCAATACCATCATAAATCTTATTTGGTATAATTTGAAGTGCTTTATTAGAATCGCCGAAAATTCCTAACTCAATATCAAATTCTGATTTAAATTTTGGTAGTTCTTCCAGTGGAACTAAACCTTTAAATACTATATTATTGAGTTTTAATTTTCGTGCAAGATTTCTATTGTTTTCGAAGGTTTGACCTCTCCCAATAAGAATAAACTTAATTCGTTTATCATTTTCAAGAAGTTTTGCCGCCTCGATGATATATTTAATACCTTGCAAAGGTATATATGTTCCACAAAATCCAACTATAAAAACATCGTCTTTTTTTTCATATTTATCGATTGGAAAGAAAACATCATTTTGGGAGCCGACAAGAATTCTTATAAACTTTTTAATCGGAACATGAAATTTTTCATGAAAGAACTTGATATGTGAATATGTATCTAATATAATATAATCTGATAATTTACATTCTATAAGATCTATACTAAAAAGAATGATTCGAAACAACATTTTAGGTATTTTTCTTTTTTTGAACTGTTTACGATCCTCATAAATAGTCTGGAGCTTAGATATAAAAATATCATGAACTATAGGTACCTGTTTAATGAAGGAGAGGAGTTTAGCAAGAGGATATTGAATAAAAGCTTCAGAATGAAATAAGATTAAATCATATCTTCTTCTTTTTAATTTCTTTAAATTTTTGATAAAAAGTATAAGATTTTTAGTAATACTATGTGAATTAACATTATATTCGTAAACATCTACATTATTTGTTTTTAAACCTTTTAAAAAAATAATATTTCGATTAAGATTTTCTCCATAACAGCTCATATATAGAACTTTTTTTACAGTTTTCTCTAGCATAAAAATTTCAGGATTCAAAAGAAAAATAAATTCAAAATTAATTTAAATCTATTAACAATCTCTTAAAAATAATATTATTACAGATAGATTATAACATTAAACATTTGTAGTTGATATTTGATTATTTTGCTAAATTTATTCACCCAAAAACTGCCTCTAATCTATGATTCTTTTATTAATAGATAAGGTTTTAATGATTGAAATTTAATGTTAAAGTTTTAAAGGCAAAGAATATTTTGATAATAAAATGGAGCTTCAAGAATCTGATAAATCTGAATCCGCAGATTTCGATTTATCAGAATCTAATGAATTTGTTCAGAATTCTTATATCTTAATGGTTGGTTATTTAATATCATCAATTATCTCAACTATTGGCTCTATTATAGTTATTAGACTAATTTCCGTTGAAGAATACAGCCTTATAAGTATTGCTTATATTCTTCCGGGAATTTTGATTCCGTTCGGAGAACTTGGATTAAATTATGCAAGTATCAATTTTATTGCACGAAAATTGAAAGAAAATGATCTTAAAGGAGTAAGAAATGTCATTAGAATAAATTTAATTGTAAAAATAATAATCGGTTTAATTTTGACGTTATCAGTTGCATATTTCTCTTTATTTATTGCCAAAGAAATTTATAATGTGAGTGATTCGAGATTATATCTACTAATTCAAATCGCATCCATTAGTGTAATTGCAAATATATTGTATGATGCCGTAAATTCTTTTTTTATTGGAGCCCAAAAAATGCGATTAGTACAATATGGCGCAATTCTTCATACAACATTAAGAACTCTTATATCTATTGTTTTAGTATTAATTGGTTATTCCTTAATTGGCCCAATAATCGGTGTTGCAATTGCTCCTTTAATTGTAGTAATGATTTATATGTTTTTCTTAAAAAAAGAATTTAAAACTAAGAAAGAAGAGAAATCTGGAATGAATTGGAAAGAATTATCAAAAATGGTAAAGTATGGATTCCCTCTCTTAATATTTTCAATATTAGCAGGGATTCAAGGTCAAATTTTTATTCTTTTATTAACTTATTATGGATATTTAAACGAGGTAAGTTATTTTAATGTCGCCGTTTTAACAGCAGCTGTAATCTCCATTTTAAATAAAGCCATTTCATTTTCTCTATTCCCAATTTTTTCTAAAATGGATTGGAATAATGAAGAAGAACGAAAAACATTAATTAATTATTTTCAATTTTCGATAAAATTTGGAACCCTCTTAATTTTACCTGTTACTATTCTTCTTATCCTTTTTGCAGGAGATATATTTCCCATAGTTTTTGGTTCAAGTTATAGGGAAGCATCTCCTTTTATCTCGGTCTATTTCCTTATGTTTATATTAGTTTCTTTTGGTTCATTATCTATTCCTGCATTTTTTAATGGGCAAGGACAAACAAAATATGTTCTCTATATTACCATTGTAGAATTAATATCGGGTGTTATTTTTGCTCTAATTTTAATTTCATATTTTGGAGCAATGGGATTAATGTATGGAGTAGTTCTAGGCGCTGTTGTAGGGGTTTTCTTTGGTTGTATATTGATTCGAATAAAATATGGAAAAGTATTATTTTCAAATTTTAAAACTATCTTTTTGATTTTTTTATTATCAATCATTATTGGAGTTTTTATCTATTATCTTAATAGGAGCGTAATGAATATTTTTCCTATAAAAGGCTTAGTAATTAGAATTACTTTTCTGGCGATTTCATTCATCATTTATGGAATCATATTTTTATTTTTAATTGGATTGTTCTCATTAATTAGTATCGATGAAATTGATTTTGTAGCATATAGCTTCCAGAGATTTCCAATAATTGATAAATTAATAATAATTTTAGCTAATATTGAAAAAAAGATAGTAAATTTAAGACTTAAAAATAAATAGATTTCTTTCTACCTTTTTTTTTCTGAACTATTAATAAGTTTCAGATTGGTATATTTTTTGTGAGATTAAAAAATTATAGAGAAATGAGACCAATTTTCTAAATATGGCTATAATTCCAAAAAGAAATATTTCTTTAATTGATTTGAACTCTTTATTCCTTAAAGCTCCATGGAAAATTTTTAATCGTTGTTTAAGAGTAAATCCAAAATGTTTTAAATCCAAAATTAAAAAATTTTTTCTTTCTATAAGGAAAGTTCTTTGTCCCAATTCACTCTCATATTTTAATTCTGCTTTTTCAAAATCTTGTCCTTTAAAAATTAGCTTATTAGTCGTATCTCCTTCAATAATATTATATAATAATTTACCTATTGCTTTAGGACTTAGTTTTTGTTGATAATAGTTAAAAAGTTGTTCACCTGCTTTTTTCCTCAATTGAGAGCTTTCGATTAGTTGAGAAATATAATCAACAAATTCACTATAATTAGTAGTTAAATATGGATAATCAATTGGAAGTTCACCACCTCCATCAGATACTATTGAAAATCCTATGTTACGAAATGCTACAATCGGAAGTCCACATGCCATTGCATCTACAATAACCATTCCACCTCCAATCGGAAATGTATCTATTAGAAAATCTCCTACCCCATATATAGGTTCCAAATTAGCAAACGGTCCATTAATAATAAATCGTTTTTTAATATCTTTAGATGTTTTTTCTAACTCTTTAGGCATCGTCTTGGGGGGATAGTCAGTTACAAACATATGATAATG
>JBHLME010000007.1:0-61000 GCA_048938445.1 Promethearchaeota archaeon
CTTTTTTTTTATTAAAATATGTTTTTATTTTAAAATATCATAAAGTTTTATATTTAATGGTCTTTTATTAATTCTTTAGCCAATTGGAACTTCAATGTATTAATAATAATTTAACAAAAGATTGATGCAAATGATAAGTAATTCAAAAAAGCAATTAAAAAATAATCAGATTCATTTCAATAGTAAGATTAGTAAAAGAAAACAAAAGTTAATTACCAAATATGGTGGTTTAATTGAACAAGCTATGAATAAAATTGAAACAGAACAAAATCTAGGACGATTTCTTAGAATTGAACTGGGATCTTATTTCTATGATATTATAGGTGCATGGATTAAATACAAAACAAGAGAAATTGACAAACCTACTTTAATAAACCATTGCATCAATATGTTAGGAAATAAGTTCATCGATATATTCATTCAAAAATCACTTTCTGTTTTTAAGGAAAGAAAAAGAAATGTCTATCTTACTTTTTTAGTCATTTTTATATCGGTCTATGCTTTCTGCATGACCTATTTCTTAATTTTAATGCCAGAATTTTATCCAGGAACAAAACCTCAAGGAAATTTCATATTTCCGGGAGACGAAAGACAAGAATGGATATTTACAATGATAATGGCTCCAATATCACTCATAACTTTTTCTTATTTTGCCAGTCTAATACTTCCTCGGTTAACTCTTAGAATTTATACAAAATCTGTAAAAAAAAATCAAAAATTCGGGCTTGTCACTCCACAGCACCTTTTCGGACGTTCATTATATCGAAAATTATTTTTTAGAGCATTAGTTATAGGACTTTTTACATATAACCTGAGTTACACCCTGTCATCCCAGATATTATTCGTTTCGTTCATGAAAAGCGTAGATCCTACTGGTGTTAATTTAATTCCCGATCCTGAATTGATGATACAAATAATGTGGCTCTCCGTGATTCCGTGTATCTTTATAATTATTCCTGTATGGTTAATGATGGATTTGGGATTAACAAGAACTAAAAAAATTGAAGGAGTTGAATCAGAAAGCGTAAATCTTGCGGGAAGCAAGTTTTATAAGGGTATAAAAGGATATGCAGGAATTGGGTTTATTTATAATTTAGTCTTGTTGATATCTATTTGGATAAGTGATGATGTACCTCTCATAAGAATTATAATGCGTGTTATAAGTCCTATTTTAGTCATCAGTTTTATGTTTCCTTTAGTTGTATTAATTGATTATAGTAATGAGGCATTTAAACGAAAATTGTGGGAAAAATTAAAGAAATATGAAATAAATAAGAAGTTAAAAATAGTTGTAGAAGAGGAACCAATCGAAAAGTATGAAGAAATTTATGATTACCTAATTTAATAGCTGTTAATAATTTCATAAATTTTACATGTTTAAAATTCCTTAGTATCGCCTAATTTAAATTATAAATTTAATATTATCTTAAAATATATTTCTTCCCGTTTGATATCATTAGGTGATCATTGAAACTTTGAATGTATTTTTAAAAAAATAAGTCTTAATAACTCCAAACCTTTGCTCAATAATCGTTAGAAATGTATTTAACTAAGATATGTAACTATCAGAACATCATGCAACTTATTACATTTTATGAAACATAATTTTTTAAATATAGACTATAATTTTTATATATGGTATTAGATTCATTTGTAATCCTAAATGGTACTTTAAGCCTTATAGTAGTAATAAGTTCTTTTTTAGCGGGGATATTAATTTTACATAAATATAGAAAATATAAACAAAAAACATTTCTCTATGTAGGCTTTACATCCATAGGTTTATTATCATTTTGGTGGCCTTCATCTCTTTCCTTTTTAATAGCACTATTTGATGATGTAGGATTACAACCATATCCTTCTGTCTATTTCGTTATTATGGTCTTATTATCTGCTCCGACCGTGATATCTTGGATGTTAGCTTTAGATTCTCTCATGGAAAAGAGAAATAAATGGAGAAAATTCTTAATAATATTAATATCACTTGAAGTCATATTCTTTGAATTGATTTTTATAATCATTGCTGTCTTGAATCCTTTATATATAGGAGATTTAATAAGTCCTGTTGATATTTATTTATTTTTACTTGGATTAATTTTCTTTATTAATGCGGGTTTGATAATCTCATTAGTTACCATCAGTTTTTCTTTAAATTCTATGAAATCCCCCTTACCTGAAATACGACTTAAAGCAATTTTAATTCTAATAAGTGGAATGCTTTTCTTAGTATGTACTTTTGCTGATGGAATTATCCACCTAAATATTATAGCTTTAACAGTTATTAGACTCTTACTGATCCTAACTGTTTTTATAATGTATTGTGGTTTTCATTTACCAAACTTCCTAAAAAAAATCTTATTAAAATAACCTTATAATATTATTTTAGTTGCTTTTAAAATTAGGTTAAAGAAAGGGGCTTTTAGATAATATAAAAATTTCTTAAAATAATCCAAGAAAATCTGTAAATTTATCTGTTTTGTAAAGCTCGATATTGAATCTTTTTTCGACTATATCTGCCAAATATGATAAATATGGAACTGGTATCTGAATTTTAAATTCATTTTCAAAAAATTCTAAGGCTTTTTTCATTGTAAAAGGATTTTTTTTATTATAATTCTTGTTAAAACCAATTAAAGCTTCAACTAGCTTAAATATTTTATATATCTCATCTTTAATTATGATTATGCTTATCTCAGGATCATTTTCCGAGAAAAATTTTTGAACAATAGCACGTTCAATCTTTAAATCTTTTTCATTGATTAATTTATCATTATCATTAACAACATTTACACCCTCGAGTACTAAAAAATCTCCATATTTATTTTTTTCTTTAATATATTCACTTTCATCAATACAAAATAATTCAAGATTAAAGGAGTCAGAAGTAATATTTATGAAAAATTCCAAAATATTTCTTGAGAGTAATTCATTATTGGATATAATAGCAATCTTTTTCCCAATGAATATTCCTTTCAACACGTGAACCATTAATGAAGGTAATACACTGAGTCGGATTATATCTATATCATAATTTGCAGAAAGCGAAAATGGCTCTTCAGTTTTAATTTTACCCTTAGGTAACTCGATTTTAAAATCACAGACATAGCAGTCTTTTATTTTCAGATCTTTGTCGATAAACACTATGAAAGAATGTTCACATATCGTATCTTGTGCTATATCTACAACAGTAACATTACGATGGGAGGATTCTACCATGTTATCTTTGATTTGTATTTGCCCCGTTCTTTTACAAGCAGGACAAGAGATATCTACATTCATGAGGTAATCATTTTTCTATATTACTTAAAACTAATTCTAATAATTATTATAAATAATAATCATGCTTTTTATTTTTATGTCAATAACCTTATATAAATAAAATTCGAATTTTTATTATGATTTTAATCTCACTATAATTATCATCATTTTGAAGGTATTGTTGTTATGGTGATTGAATATCTCTTTCTCAAAAAAATAGTAAATTCGCTACTAAGTTTTCTTATATTCAATAATCACTCAAACTATGATTTTAAAAATGAGAAGCTAAAAAGGATATATTTAAAACAAATTATTTGAAGAGATGTGAAAGTTGAAAATTAATGAGCCTATAAAATCAATAAAAAAAAGAGGGGAATTTTATTTATTTTATAAAAATTTTTTTTACTCTTTCTGGCAAGATCAATCCCAGATAAAATGAGAGAGCACTTATAATGGCAATTATTCTGGCAAGTATCACTAGTATAACGATATCTTGTTGAAGCAGATCAATGAGAGTTCCTATGGGGTATAATATAAGAGCAATGAGTAAAAATATCCCTTTTAGTTTTATTTCGGGAATATCTGATTTTAAAGTATACATAGCGAAAATAAAGAAAGGTAAGATCCATAATATTAAATTTACAAGGTTTAAGAGAATGAATGGTGGGTAAAAAGTCATCTTAACGGCATTATCAACTTCTGCGAGACTTGATGCATTACCAGTGAATATAAAATTATAAAGCATTATCAAGTAGAAAGAGTACCACGCAACAACCATTATTAAGATGATTTTTCTTCGTTTTTGAAAGGCAAGTTCTGTAATACCGAGATACCAAAGTGTTGTAAAAATTGCGAGGGGGGTGAATCCTAATAATAAATTAAATTCAACAGGTAATAAAATACCCCCCGTCCCTAAGGAATATATGACATTAACAACAACGGGAAGGTAGTGAAAATATTGCCCGATGCTCGCCAATCCTATAAAGAGAAAACTTTTAGATTTCAGTGTAAAATATTTTGACGCAATTACTAATGCAACTAATATTGAAATTATTAAAAATATAAGAGTACTTATCCCAGTAATTAATTCAAAATCTGTTATTGGTGCCATTTTTCTTCAATTTTTAAAATATTTGATGTTATTATAATTTTAGTTCATTAATTTAAACTTTTTTTTTGATTTTTTTTGGAGAACATAGTCATTAATAAGAAGTTTCTCCTCTTATTTCTATAATATTATAGATGCTTGGAGTTAATATCTAAAAAGAAGGATATATTTATGCTCATAAAGAAATTAATGATTAGCATAGTTCTTTACTACTATAGTACTCCAAAAAAATCAATTACTTTATCCGTTCTATGGAGCACAACATTGAACCTTTTTTCTACTACATTTTCCAGAAATTCGAGAAATGGTATTTGCATTTTAAAATTATATTCTTTTTCAAAAAAATCCAATGCTTGTTTTAAAGTAAAACGTTTTTTTTCATTAAAATTCTTATTAAATTCAATTAAAGCTTGAGATAAAATATATATCTTATTTATTTCATTTTTAATTAAAATTACACTGATTTTCGAGTCAGGTTCAGAAAAAAACTTCTGCACTATCGCCCCTTCAATTTTTATGTTTTTTTCATTGATAATTTTATCCTTATCATTTATAACAGACGTGCTATCAAGAATTAAAGAATCTTTATACAATTTTTTATTTTTTTTATACTCTACTCTATCAGCTGCTCTCAATTCAAGAGGAAAAGAATCATTTGTAATGTTTTTAAAGAATCCAAGGAAATTATTAGAAATAAATTCATTGTGAGAAATTATGATGATTTTTTTACCCATGAAGATTCCTTTCAGCACGTTGACCATCAATGAAGGTAATAAATTAAGTTTAATGATATCTACATCATAATCTTTAGAAGCAACAAATTCTTCATAGGTTTTTATTTCTACTATAGGAAGGTCTATTTTAAAATCACAGATAAATGAATCTCTTATGGCCAGATTTCTATCAATATAAGCTACAAAGGAATGTTCACATACCAGATCTTCTGCTACATTTACAGCAGTAATACCCCGATTGGATGAAAGTATTATCTCTTTTTTAATTTGTATATATCCCTTTGTATTACATGCTGGACAAGTTATTTTTATATCTATGAGTGAATCGCTATCTGTCATTCTTAAAAACCAATCTTTTAGATGACATTAATCTCCTTTTACATATTTATTTTTAATTTTTTTATATATTATAAAATTTAAAAAATGGAATACTTACTTAAAAATTAATTAATCTTCTGAGAAGATTAAACAAAAAACCATTGTTAAATAGTATTATAAAAGAATATATCCCTTCTCTATTGGTTCTACTAGTTTCTTGTCTAGGAATTTATTTAAATGATAATGAATCATTATCTTTTCAGCAATAATTTCATATTCTTTAAATACACCATAAAATTTGTATATAATATTCTTATTTCCAAGATCTTCAGCATTCTTCGGAGTTGTTTCAGAAAGTCCCGCTAATATTAAATCGTCTCTTTCATGAATTTTTGATAAATAATCATTTAACTTGTCTTTTATCACTCTTGAACCAGTAAATAATCCTTTATGACTTGTAATAGCAAATTCAATATCTAATTTCATTAATTTTTTAATAGATTCTTCAAAATCAATTACACTTGAGTCTATGCCCGCATACCAAGGTCCAAAACTGGTTAAATCGATATCAGAGAGAAAAGCAATTTTGGAATTTAATTCAAGAAAACAACAATGTCCTGCGGAATGTCCGGGTGTATGAATTACTTTAACCTGTAAATCATCTCCGATTGAAATTATTTCATCATCATTAAAAACAGATTCAATACTCGTGTTTACCATGTTTAACATTTTATACAACCCATCATATAAATTCTCTACTGGAGTATCGATAATACCGTAAAATTCATCCATTTTTTTGATATCTTCTATTATGTGTTTATCATTAGGATGGCAGTAAAATTTCGCATTCTCTAGCATGTTATTCCCTGCGATATGGTCCTCATGCCAATGGCTCAGAAACACTTTATTAATAGGATATTGTTTGCGCAATTTTCTTACTCGTCTATCAGATATTCCTGTATCAAAAAGACATTCTTCAATTAACAGTGAATTTGAAAAAGGGTATCGACCATCCCTTTCACCAGTAATAAAAAAAATATTCTCATGATCTTCTGAAATGAGGGAAATGAAATCATTCATCATATAATATTCTTAATAAATACATTACAAAATAAAAGAACTTAATTATTAATAAAATTTTAATTTTCATTTTTTTTATATATTTGATTAAATAATAGCTGCCTTTATGTAGAAGGACTTTTTATTTCCAAAAAATTCAGCAAATTTCTTATTTAAGAAGTAATATAAAATTAGATCCTTCTTTATATCTTCCTTTTATTCGATCTTGAACTTTAATCGTTCCTCCATATCCTTCAATTATCGTTTTTACAAGAGAGAGTCCTATTCCCATACCTCCCTCACTCTTATCTTGAATAATACCCTTTTCGAAAATCTGATTTTTTCTATTGTTTTCGATACCTTTCCCATTATCTATGAATTCAAGTTTTAAGCCGAAATGATCCTTATTATGTATTTTTGATATCTTAATCCATATCTTTTTAACATAACTATTATTGTGAATTATTGCATTTTTTAAGATATTTTCAAATGCATCTTGTAATAGAGATCCTCCTCTAACTATTATTTCCCCTTCAGGGAATTCTGTAAGGATCTTTATTTTTTTATCATTGAATTGTACATTCATATTAGCTATTGCATTATTAATTAATTCTTTTAGATCAATATTTTTTCCTGAATCTATTTCTTTTCCAAAATTAGATAATTGACCTATTCTAGAGACTAATGAAGAACCCTTTGTAGTATTCATCCTTATTATTTTAATTAATTCCCGAAAGTCATTTGTTTTTTCCACTATATCTTTATTTACTTCTATTAAATTCAAGGACAATTGTAGGCTATGAAAAACATTTGCTATATCATGAACTAATAAATCCCTGTAAAAATCTGAACGATCAAGAGCACTTTTCAGTTCTATTTTTTGTTTCTTTAAAGAATTTTTAATGTTTTCTTGTTCTTGGAGCAATTTATTTAGAATTAAATTACTATAGCTTAATTCTGAGATTATGGTAGCAAATTTAGTTAAAAACTCTATGGTATTAATAATTTTTTCTTTACTCCATCGAGGCACCTCATCTAACGCTTTTAGATATAATTCCTTATTGAAACCATATTGTTCTGCTTGTTTTTCGAAGAAATCATAATCAATTTCTTCTTCCTTAAAGAAAAATTGTCCAACAAAAAGTGTTCCCATGCGTTTTTCTCCTACCATTATGGGCGTGGCTATATCCCACATCTTATTCTTACATTTATATATTGAATATTTACCTGGTGTGAGATCTTCTATTAGATGTGTATCACTCTCAGTACAATTCTTCAATGTTAATGGATGTACTCTGTGAAATTTAATGCAAATATCTTGCCAGTTTGTAACTGCAAGGATATTTCCTTTCATATCCATTATTCCAACACCTATTTTCGTAAGCTTATAAAAGTCATCCAAAAGCCCCTGCAATTCAGATTTATTTATTAAACTTCCAATATCTTCTTCGGATAACTCATAATTAGGAGAGATAATTTTATTATAATCTATTTTAATTTTATCTAAAAAAGTATCATATCTAGTTATTTCTCGAATGAGAATTAAGTATAAAGTTCCTTCTTTCCATTCAACTTTTTGTATATTAACTTCTATTGGAATATTTCTATTATTTTTTGTGATTAAAAAAGATTCAAATTTTTTGGGTTCCCCATTTCTTTTAATAGAATCACTTAAAATCTCATTCATTTCGTTCCAATTATTTGGATGGATTATGTCTTTAAATGATATTTTCTTTAATTCATTTTTTTCAAACCCAACTATTTCTTTAGCTTTTCTATTTGAATAAAGAAATTTTCCCTCTTCATCAATTACGAAGTATCCTTCATTTGCATTTTCGACTAAACTTTTAAAGATATTACTATCCATATATCCAAAATATATCCTTTTGCATAAATTATACATTAATTTATTTTTAAAATTTAAGTATTCAATATATTAACCAAAAATTCAAAGAATGTATTGAATTATCTGGAGAACAATAAAAAAGATATTTTTATAACAGTTTGAACTCATTAAATGATAGATAGGAATAACAATGCAAATATAAAATATTTGAAAAATTTTAATAGCTCTTAGCTATATAAACAGTGCATTGTGCAGGTTCTCCACAAATTATGCAACTAGCAAACTCGTGCTTTTCTTCGCCAACCTTTTTTCCTCTGATGAACCCACCAACTTCTTTTTCAATTATTTCAGCACAATGATATCCTTTCATGGCAATAGAACAAAATCCGCAGCATACAATTTTACCATTTTCAATCGCTTCTTTAGCAGAATCTCGTTCATGACAAACTTCAATTTGATCTTCAAAATCAAGTAATGACTTCTTTTTTATTTCTTTCGTGAAATTTTTAGCTATATCATCAATTTTTTTATTTAAATCACTTTCTTTGATAAATAATTTTTTACCATCGTGTCTCTTTACAATTACAACTTGATTTTTTTCAAGATCTTTAGGACCAATTTCAATTCTAATTGGAACGCCTTTCATCTCCCATAAATAAAATTTACTTCCCGGTGAGCCTTCAGATTCGTCCAATTTAACTCTGAATTTTAAATTTAATTCATTTGCAACTTTCTTGCATTTCTCTAAAACTTCTTTTTCTTTCCCTTTGACTATAATTGGTATGATGACTATTTGAATTGGAGCTAAATCAAAAGGTAAAACTAAGCCTTTATCATCTCCAAGATATGCAATTAATGCACCATAAATCCTACTTATCGCTGGTCCATAGCATGTTTGATAGCAATATTTTTTCTGTCCATCAACATCGGTAAACTTCACATTAAATGGCTTAGAAAAATTCTGTCCTAGTAAATGTGTAGAGGGAAGCTGTAATACTTTCCCAGAGCCCATTAAGGCATCAGCAGCATATGTATGGACTGCGCCCGCAAACTTGTCCCATTCAGGTCTCTGAAAAAATATAATTGGTATGCAAAACTCGTCTTGCAGCATTTGATAAGTCATCTCCATATCTTCAAGTACTTGATTTTTAGCTTCTTCTTCAGTGGCAAAACAATTATGAGCTTCAATCCAGTGAAATTCTCTCCCTCTAAAAAAAGGACGGGTCATTTTACCCTCATAACGCCAAACTTGACAAGATTGATATCTTTTAAATGGCAAATCATTATAACTTCTAATCCAATAAGCATACATTTTATATAAAGCAGTCTCGCTTGTAGGACGAAGCGCCAATCGCTCTTCAAAAGGTCCCGAACTTCCCGCTTCAGTCACCCAAAACACTTCTGGGGCAAAACCCTCCACGTGTTCAGTCTCTAAGTGGAAATTACTTTCTGGGATGAGAGAAGGCATCACAAGAGGAAGATGTCCATTTTTATCTAAAAGGTCTTCATATTTCTGGTACATTTTTTTTATTGTAATCGTTGCCCAAGGAAGATAACAGACGAATCCTTTGATATTGTATCTAATATCTGCGAGTTCACATTTATTTATTAAATCCGTATACCACGCAGAAAAATCTTCCTCTTTCGAAACAGTGATTCCCGTGATAGGTGCTTCTTTTTTCTTTTTTGCCATCGTAATCACGATTATAAATATATTAAAAATTAAATATTTAACGTATAGATTAACAAAATCTAATTATGACCTAAAGTTGTATTGTCCAAATTTAGGATTTGTTAAAATATAGTAATGTTACTATTGAATTGATGACAAATTTAGATATATTTTTGAATAAACATTACAAAATTTAATGTTTTAATGCAATTCAATATCTTCTTAATTAAAGTATTACTATGGTGAAATATGAGTGAGAAATTATTGAATGATGGGATAATTGCTGCTTATACCAAGCGACTTGAAAATATGAATAAATATAAATTCACTGAAAAAGGAGATGAACTTTATATCTCGACTTTAGTCGCAGAGGTAGAACAAATTAAAGATCTCCACGTTAAAAGTAATATTGGTGATATATCGATTGAATGTGATGCTCCTAAAGATTTGGGGGGTTCTGGAAATTATTCAACCGCTATGAAATTACTCTTAGCATCCTTAGCAAATTGCCTGGAAATCTCAGGTTTATTATATTTTACTTTCGCTAATGTAAAGATTAATTCATTAAAGGTAAAAGTCGAGGGAACTTATGATAAACGGGCTGTTTTGAATAATAAACAGGCCCCTTTACCGGGATTTTATAATTATAAAATTACTTGGTATATTGACTCAGATGAGAAACTAAAAAAAATTCAGCAGGTGCTCAAAAAAGTGGAGAGAAATTGCCCTGTTAGAGGATCTCTAGACCGACCTCATGAATTTTCAGAAGAATTAGTAATTGTAAATAAAAACGAGTAATAATAAGACATTATTCTTTATCATGTAATAATCTTGCGTTAGTAATGATCATCTTGTCTGTAAGCTTTACTGTATATTTTTTTGACTCCAAGTATTTCTTTAACTCCGCACCAACATTCTTAATTTTTTCTTTATCATCTTCGGGAGTTATTATTAACTCAAGTACGGTATGAGCTGATTTAAACGCATCATCTTTTAAACTTTCATCTAAAGGTTTAATTATTATATTGTCAGCGCCCGCAATTTTTCCGATTTTCTTTATTTCTGATTCTAAAGGGCCAATAGCAAAAAATTCATGATTTTTAGCCTCAAATTTTTCTGCAACTATAGCTTCTAATGCATTTCTAGTTACTTGATCATAAAAAGCCGTTAATTCTTGACTGCTAATAGCTCTATATTTTCCAGATATCAGTGATTCCTTATCTTTAATGAAATCAATAAAAATATCAAAATAATTATCATCAATTTTTTCAAAGTTTTCTACATGTCTCACAAAATCAGTTAAATTATCGATGAGATCATAATAAAATTTCAATTTTGACTTGATATCAAGTTTATCACGCATTTCTTTTATTTCAGGGTAATATTTTTTTAAGATTAAATTGATTTGTTTAGTAATATTTGCACAAGTCAAGGCAAAATCATCCACGTGCTTGATTGACCTTTCTTTCATTAATTCAAATAATTTCTCATCCAGCACTGTCAATCCACTGAAAATTTCATTGATTTTTTCTAAATACTTTTTCTCGATGTAAGACAAGTTCTCATACCTGATTTTTTAATTACCTCTATAAAAATGATAAAAGCACACCCTTAAATTATTAATGAAAAGAAAAAATTCTTATATTCATGTTTCAAATGAGAAATTTATTTAAAAAGTAATCGATAACTAATGGTATGACGCAAGAAATAGTATATAATTATATTGATGGTAATGGGAATAAGTTTGTTATTAAAGCGAAGTCTATTGAGTATAATCCCGTGAAACCCGCATTTAGTTCAAGCGGATTATATGATGGAGGAGATTATGTAAAGAAAAAAATTACTAATGTTCAATATGATGAAATTATTGCAATAATCAATGAAGCCGTAAGAAAAAAAGAATATCACATTAAAAATCGAGTAAAATTGAGTGGTATGATCATTATAAACGATGGATCTAATGAAAAAATCTATATCTTAGCTCCCCTTTCAGAACATGTTATTAATATAGAAAAAAAGTTAAAAAAGATAGTTAATATTTAATCTCATTTGATTAAAAAAAAGAGATTATATTTTAAATGACTCAAAAAATAATAACCGAATAATCAAGATAATATAAAATTATTCCAACTTAATAAGATTTTTTTATCTAGATTACTGTAAATAATTTACTAGATTTTTTATTGCTGTACAGGTTTTTTTAAAATCTGATAAGTAATTTGAAACTTGAAAAACCGTCAAATCTTTATAGGGGTAAAATATCGTTGAAACGTCATTTTTACTTTTAAATTTAAAAATTCCCATATCCACAGCACCAAAATGAAGAATACCTTTCATAGCTTGTCGTAACTTCTTATTATCATTTAAATTATTAACAAAAGGTTGATCTAATATTCCATAAGCATTTAATGTTTCACGACACGATCCTAATTGAGAAGTTGTTTCCACCGAAAGACAGTATTTAAGTAACATATCTATAATAAAATTCATTTCTATTATGTCTTTTAAAGAAGAATCTGGAAGTTTTTCAACGATTTTATTAATAAGGATTTCTAAACTGTTCTCTCTTTCTAATAAAGGTGCAAAAAAATAGTCTCCTCCCTTATGTCTTTCCCAGGAGCATGCTCTTCCATAAATAAAAGGAATGGGGATGCGAAAGTTTAAAACTCCCGTCCAAGTAGAGACAATCCCATAACTTATCTTAAGTGGAATGCGGATGTTCCTATATATTAACTTAAGTATGTTCCCATTATTATTAAAGACTATTTTTATCTTATCTTCATAAATTGCTCTAATATGATTAATCTCTTTATTAATTTTTTTCAGTTCTTTTTTTGATTTATCAGCTTTTAGGCCTTCTAATTCTTCAATTGCTTTACTAAAGTTCAATCCGTAAATAACATGTTCTGGAGGATTTTCAATTTCAAATCCAGAAATATATGATTTGATGACTTTTTGAGCAAGATCGTCTTGAGATTCGGTCAAGAATTCATTATCAAATTCTAATTCTTCCATAATTATATATACTCACATTTAATATTTGTCTTTTTTAAATTAATTCTCTATACTTTAAAAAATTAATTTACTTTGAATGTAAAGTATTAATAAAAGGATAATGAATATAGAATTTTTATATTAAAATTAAAGAAAAAAACTAGAATTAAATCCCTTTTAGGAATATTTTATAGTTGCTTCCTTACAACTTGTTTTTTATCTGTTTGCTTCGTGAACGTAGAGTGACCTCGGTGACTTTAGCTACTTCACTTACTTCGGCTTGTGTTTTGCGGCAATTGCTTGCCTTAGCGGCCATATAAATGACTGAAGCGGCTAATCCCTTTGGATCCTTGCCAGTTCGAAGTAATCCGTTCTTGCTTGCTTGAACGAGCATGTTGATTGCCATCTTTTGCGTTTCCATTGGTAAATCAAGATCATTTCCAAATCGAAATACTAATTGTTCCGCGGTGATCGGCTTGTATTTCAAGTTAAGTTCAGGTAATACCTCCTTTACCACCATGCCCAAACTGCGGTGAACAGTTCTCCTTGGAGTCATTGATGCTTCGCATACTTCTTCAAGTAATCGTGGAAATTCATGAACTCTAATTGCTGCATAGAGAGATGCGGCGATGAAACCATCAATGGATCGACCCATTGTTAATTTCTTTTTTGCCACTACTGAATATATCTTCCATGAAGTTTCCTTAATGTATTCCGGAACATTCAATTTGGAAGTAAGCATTTTTAATTTTGGCTTGGCTTCCCAGAAATTTCTTTCAATGCTAGAAATTAGTGAATTTTGAATTTTTGATAATCTTGAAAATAAAGTCTTACCTTTAGCACCAATTAATCTACCTTTTGAATCAATCTTAGAGTTTGGGAGCATCGTTCGTGGTCCAAATTCTCTCCATCGGGGCTCAGTTCGCCTGCGTTTGTTTACTTCTTCAACTGTATACGCACGTCTTTCATTCCCGACGAGATTACGGCCGATAATCATCCCACAATTCAAGCAAACATTATCCCCATCTCTAGATTCAACCGATGGATTGTCGCAACAGATCTCGGATTCCTCTGATGAACGTGTGTTCATTCGAAGTCGTTCCTTGTAGTTGTATGACATTTTTATCACTTCTTTACATTTTTGATGTATATGTTTTCGGATGCATTTAATTTTTTTATTCTTAGAATGTCAATGATCAAAATCGATACTTCATAATTGGTTTTCTACATAATTAGTGTCAAATTCCATATATAAATTTATCAATTTTTTTTTATAATCATTTACTTTTTCTTAAATAAATTATAAATCACTTTAGTATTTAAATGTACCATACTTAATTTTTGTTGTAACGCCGTAAAACAGACTATAAATGGGAAAAAAATGGGAAAATAATTTACGCTTGTATGAAAATCTTTAACAAATTTGTAGAGAAATAGTAAGAAAAAATGGATAAATGATCAATCTCGATAATTTATTCTTAGTAAATTTTACAAATTCCTATATTAATGGATGATTTCTCTTACCTTTTCAAAAATATAATTCGTTTTAACACCAGCAGGGCATTTAACCAAGCATAGGCCACATAAAGTACATGCATGAAATATTTCATTAATGAGCTCATTCAATTTTAATTCTCCATGAACTAAACCATTTAAAATACTTAATCTGCCCCTGGGACTATAGGCTTCTTGTAAATAATGGATTTTAGATGGACATGACACCGTACAAAACCCGCATCTCATGCAATTCAATTCAAGCAACTTTTTAGGTTGATTTTTAAGTTTTCTAATACCTCTAATTTTATGGATTTTCCTGGAATCTCCCTTTCCAATGCCAGGGTTTAAAATACAATTTGGATCAAACAAATTTTTGATGTTTTTCATCATTTCTACTACATGTTTTCCATGTTCTAATTCAAGATAAGGAGACTTGATTTTTCCTATTCCATGCTCTCCAGTTAGCGTACCTCCAGCAGGTAGTATTATTTCTTTATATAAATAATCAATTGCTTTTTCAAATTCTTTAACGTCATTCTCATTATTTTCATTAAATAAGAATGTAGGATGTAAATTTCCTTCCATGTGGCAAATTAGAGTTACTTTAAGATTTTTTGCACTGATTTTAGAGGGGATATCCCAGATTTTTTTTACAATATCAACAAAATCAGTAATTTGAATAGTACAATCCTCTACACAGCAAGTAGGAGCTAATCGAGATAATGCAGGTAGATTTGATTTTCGAGCATTTATTAACCTATCTCTTTCTTCTAACGTATTAGCTGTTTTATAAAAAATTGGATTTCTCTTTTTGATTAATTCTAAAATAACTACAAATTCTTCCTTAACAGCTTCCAAATTATTACCATCTACTTCTGCTATCAAGACATGTCCTACAGGATAACTTGAGAATTCCCCACCTAAATATTCATAGACTGCGGTTATCGTAGATTTATCCAAATATTCTAATAAATTCGTTACTATTCCTTTTTTTCTTAATTCCATTGAGATATCTGCGATATCTTCAATATTTTCAAATATAAAAAAGCCTAACTTTCTTTCTTTTGGAAATGGGCGAATTTTCAATCCAATTTTAGTTATTATTCCTAGTGTTCCTTCTGATCCAATAAATAAGTCTTTTAAGTTGTATGAAGAAACTGACTTTAAGACTCTTGTTCCTAATTTTATAATTTCTCCATTCGGTAATGCTACTTCAATATATAAAACATAGTTTTTTGTAACTCCATATTTGAAAGCTTGTACCCCTCCAGCATTACCCGCAACCATTCCCCCGATAGTTGCGACAGAGCTAGAACCAGGATCCGGTGGAAAAAAATACCCTTTAAGTTTTAATTCTTCATTCAAATCGTCGCAAATTACACCAGGCTCCAACTCAACTATGTTATTTTCAATACTTATCTTAAGTATTTTATTCATTTGACTCAGGTCAATTACAATACCTTTATATGGAGTCATAGTACCTGCAGATAAACTGGTACCACTTCCTCGAGGTGTTACCGGGATTTTATGTTCATTTGCTAATTTTAAAATTTTAGAGATTTGATTTGCAGATTGAGGGAGTAATACGACATCTGGAATCCATTCTTTGTAAAATATAGAACCCCCAAAAGCATAAGTCCACCTTATTTCGAATTCATCAAAATAATACTCTTTTCCAACTATATCTTTTAATTGAAGTAATAAATTCTCAGATAATTCATTATAGGTCATAATTTTTAATTTAGGTCATTTTAATTATTAATATTAGGCATCCAATGTACTAAATTCATTACCTTTAAATCCCCATGATTTTAAGATGTTTTCTGCACCATTTATTTTATCTTCTATGAATTCTTTTACCGATACAATTGAATCGCAATGACCAACTGCCATAGAATGAATTGGACTATCTTTCAAGGTCAAATGAAATATTTTCTTGTAGAATTTTTCATCAAAGATATCTTGATTGATGCATCTCTTTTTCCATGAATTTGGAGCTAAACTTTCTCTTGTTGCAATAATAGCACTACCAAAACATACAGCATCTGCACCCATTGCTAATGCTGCTAAAAAACCGCGTGCATCACCAATGCCCCCAGCGGCAATAATGGGTATTTTTAACATCTTTTTTGCCATGGTCATATTGATGAGAGTCGTGTTTTGAAAAGGATTTTTGAATCCCGTTCCCTCGAGTCCAACAAGCGTGATGGCATCTGCACCCGCTTTTTCAGCAGATAATGCATGTTTCATAGTTGAACATTTATGAAACCAATAGCACCCTGCTTTATGTAATTTTTTACCGATATTAGTAGCTTGATAGGCTGATGTAGTAAAAATTTTGATACCTTCCTCAATTGCTATATCCACGAAATCCATGTAAGATTTTTCATCACGACCGTGTCCTAATTTTTCAATCATGAATGGTGGCATGACGGAAAAATTCACTCCGAAGGGTTTATCTGTTAATTTTTTCATTTTTTTTAGTTCATTTTGAAATTCTTCATTAGTATTATAGTTTAATGCCGTTATAATACCAAATCCACCGGCATTTGAAAAAGCTGCAGCAAATTCTGCTTTTCCAATCATGGCAAAAGCACCCATCATTATGGGATATTTAACATTTAGCATTTTAGTAATTTTAGTATTCCATATCATTGCTACTCAAATTCAAGCTTTTATGTATCTCCTTAAATTAATAAATACATGTTATTTTATATTTACTAGAGGATACTTATTTTAAAAACGTTTGATTTATAATTACATATAAAAATTTTTTTTGAGATTTTCATGGTTAAGGTAATACAAGATCTCTGGATACTTACAGAAGATGGAATTGGCGTGTTTAGCCGAATTCAAGATGAAAAATTAAATGAGCAACTATTTTCAATGTTGCTAAGTGCTTTAAATTCATTTGCAGAAGAAATATCTTCAGGAGGATTATCTAATTTTGAATTGAGTAACAAGCGCTTCAGTATCGTCAAACGTAATTCCTTTATTTTTGTAGTGAGTTCATCACCGAAAACAAAAGAAAAGAAGGCAATTGATGAATTAGAAGTTATAATTAACAAGTTTTTTAAGAAATTTGGGGAAGCTTTAAAAACTTGGAATAATAATATCTCCCTTTTTGAAGGTTTTGAATCAGATATAGATGATTCGTTAGAAGATACGATTAAAAAATTTCAAAATGCGTTTTGGTAATTTAATCTTTTTCCTTTCTTATTTATGTTTTATAGAAATAAAATTTAAGATTAAGACATTCTTTTAATTTATTTAGATATCAAATAAAAAAATAAAGGATTCTTAATGAATCAAAATAATCCTAATTTTAAAGACCAAGAATTGAATAAAACTTCGTCAATTAATACTGAAGAAAAGGCTGAAAAAAGAATGACTGAAAAAATCAACTTATTATCTTCAGAACAAATAAACCAATTTATTAATAAATTATCATCTCCGGGATTTTTAGGTTCAATTCATTTAAAAAAAGAAACTGGTCAAAATCCTAGCTTAGTAAAGAGTCTATTGTATAAAAATCTTGAAACTAATCTGACTAAATCATTAAAAAATCCATTAAATTATCCAGTGACACGATTTTTAATATTACTAATGATACTTTTTAATATATTATGGATTTTATTTTTCTATATACTATAGTAATGAATTTCAAGATATTTTTTTTAAGAATTTTTATCTCTATCAATTATAGAAAAAATCTTTATCAATATCTATAAATTTTAATGAGATACACTAATAGTATAATTATCAAAAAACATGTTTTTAAAATAAAAGAGCTTTTAGGTTTAATAATTTTTGATTTACGACGTCATTATTATTGGAGGAGGCGTGATTGGTTGTTGTATTGCTCGCACGCTTTCTAAATATGATATTTCTGTTGCACTTTTAGAGAAAGAAGCCGATATTGCTTCAGGAACAACTAAAGCAAATTCTGGTGTTGTACATGCTGGATATGCAGCAGATAGAAAGTATATAAAGCGTAGTTTATGTATAAGAGGCAATCAGTTATATACAAAAGCTCATAAGGAATTACAATTTCCTTTTAAAAGAATAGGTTCGTTTGTAGTTGCTTTAGAAGATGAACAAATCGAACATTTAGATGAATACAAGCGACTTGGCACTCAAGATGGTGTACCCGGATTAGAATTAATACTAGATAAAGAAAAGATCCTCAAGATGGAACCTAATTTGACACCTGAAGTAAAAGGTGTCTTGTATGCTCCATCTGCGGGAATAGTAAGTCCCTACGAATTAACTTTTGCTTTAGCAGATAATGCTGCAATGAATGGTGTAAAGTTTTTTCGAAATCAAGAAGTTATTAAAATAAGACATCAAGATTATATATTTAATATAAAAACCAGAACAGATGAATTTAAAGGAAATCATCTAATTAATGCTGCGGGTCTTAATTCTTCAAACATTTCTAAAATGTTAGGATTGGATTATTTTGATATCATACCAAGAAAGGGAGAATATATCTTATTCGACAGAAATCAATTACACCTAAATAAAATTTTATTTCCCTCCCCCACAAAAGTATCCAAGGGAATACTCGTATGTCCAACCTTACATGGTAATGTATTTGTTGGACCTAATGCACAAAACATTGTGGATATTGAAGACCTTTCCACTACCACGGCAGGTTTAAAAGAAGTGTTAGAAGGAGGACAAAAACTAGTACCGAACTTGCCAATAAGAAGTTCAATCAGAAATTTTGCTGGTTTAAGGGCTGTTCCAGATACCATGGATTTTATTATAGATAATACTGATGTATATGGATTTATCAATGTAGCGGGAATTCTCTCTCCTGGATTGACTTCTTGCTTTTCCATCGCTGAGAGAGTTGAGGAGTTTCTTGAATTATTAGGACTTGAAATGAAAATAAAGGAAGATTATAATCCCAACCGACCAAAACCTGAACACTTTATTAATCTCTCAAGGGAACAAATCGATAAAAAAATTAAGAATAATCCCGCATGGGGAAGAATTGTGTGTCGTTGTGAGTCGGTTGCAGAACAAGAAATAATCAACGCAATACACGCACCAGTTGGAGCAAGAACGGTAGATGGTGTGAAATTTCGATGTAGACCGGGAATGGGGCGATGTCAAGGGGGTTTCTGTAGACCTAGAGTAATGGAAATATTATCGAGAGAGCTAAAAATTCCATATGAAGAAATCACTAAAAGAGGAGAAGACACGAATATAGTAATTGGTAAGACAAAAGATAGAATATTAAGAAAGATTGAATGGGGGAGATAAAACTCATTGAAGAATTACAACACTGATGTGGCAATTATTGGTGGGGGTTCAGCGGGATTGGCAGCCGCTATAGTTATTAAGAAAGCAGGATTAAATGCCTTGATAATTGAGAGAGATAGGGAACTAGGTGGTATAACTCTTCAATGCATACATAATGGGTTCGGAATTCATGAATTTAAAGAAGAATTGACAGGTCCAGAATTCGTGCAACGATTCATTAATGAAGCAATAAAGCTTGACATCCCCTATAAACTAGATACGATGGTCATAAAAATAGAGAAAAATAAAACAATTTATGCTGTAAGTAATAAAGAAGGGCTCATTAAAATCAAACCTAAAGCCATCATTCTGGCCATGGGGTGCCGTGAGAGGACGAGAGGAAATATTAATATGCCTGGATTCAGACCAGCAGGAATATACACTGCTGGACAAGCTCAAAGATTCGTGAATGTGGAGGGATATTTACCAGGAAATACTTATGTTATCTTAGGTAGTGGTGATATTGGGATGATTATGGCTCGAAGATTAACTTGGGAAGGTTGTAAAGTTCAAGCAGTAGTGGAAATTCAACCATATGTAAGTGGACTTTTAAGAAATGAAGTGCAATGCCTTGAAGATTATGATATTCCCCTAATAACAAGTTATACTGTGACGAAAATACATGGAAGACATAGAGTAAAAGGTGTAACGATTTCTAAGGTTGATAGGCGATTTGATAGGATAATCGGAACAGACAGATTTATCGAGTGTGATACTCTATTATTATCAGTTGGGCTCATACCTGAAAATGAATTAACTCAAAATGCAGGTGCGAACATCTCCCAAAATGGTGGGCCTATAGTTGATAATAATTTAGAAACAACAATCGATGGGATCTTTGCTTGTGGAAATGTATTACAAGTGCACGATTTAGTTGATTTAGTGGTTGCTGAAGCAAAAAGAGCTGGATTTAATGCTATTGACTATGTTCAAAATAGATATGGTAAGGACTTAGGAAAAAAAGAGCAAATAATATGTCAACCAGGAGAAAATGTTAATTATGTTAAGCCAGATTTAATTAACAAATCTGAGATTTCGAAAGATATAATCTTCTCATTGAGGGTAAAAAGACCTGATAGAAGAATCCTAATCCAATTTAAGGATGAGAATAACAAAGTTGTATATAAAAGAAAGAAGCGATATGTAATTCCTAGTGAAATGATCGAGTTAAATTTAAATTTAGAAGAGATTGGATTAATTAGTGATTGTAATAACTTAATAATTGAAGTAATACCTCAACCAGAAGTATTGATTGATAATAAAGAAGAATTTGAAAGGTGGAGGTCGGACGTGTAAACTATGTCAAAATCAATACCTGAAGGAGAAAAGACAGTACGATGCATTGTATGTCCTACGGGATGTGAAATTCATGTTAAAAATGTTAATGGCGAACTTATCGTAGAAGGGCATACATGTAAAAGAGGAGAAGAGTATGCTAAAGATGAATTCATTGCACCAAAAAGAATTTTAACATCAACAATGAGAGTAAATAATGGCCTTTTACCATTAATTCCAATTCGAACAAATCAACCAGTGTTAAAAGAGAAATTAAATGACATTTTGAAAGAAATTGCTGTTAAAGTTGTTGACGCACCAATCAAAATGGGTGACGTGCTCATAAAGGATGTACTTTCCCTAGGAGTTGACATTATTGCCAGTCGTGATTTAGTTAAAATATAAATCAGTTTGTATAATAAAATTTAAAGTTCTAAGGAAATTTTTTTTAAACCTTAATCCTAATTTTTAGATATTAAGATTAATTTCTATAAATAAAAGTAAAATATAATGAACGTTTTGATTTTTGAATGAATGGGTATGAGAATCCAGAATTAGATGAGATTTATAAAATTAATGAAAATATCTATATTGGTGCTTATTGGCCAAGGTTAAACTTTAAAAAAATGAGTAATGAAGGGATCACTGCTATTGTTAATTTAATGGAACACCGTCATTATAGACCTCCTCTTCGCAGATTTAAATATTTATATAAAGGTTTTCCGGATAATACATACCCCCCTCATGAATATTTAGATGAAATTTTACATTTTATGGAAGAACATATTAAAAAGAAAAATGGAAAGGTCTTAGTACACTGTGCTATGGGGATCTCTAGAAGTGGAGGAATTGTAGTCGCATATCTCTTAAAGGAAAATAAAAATTGGAGTTGGAATGATGCGGTAGATTATGTAAGAAAATCGCGAGAAATATATCCTGCTATTGAAATCAAGGAATCAATTTTAGATTATTTCGAATCATTAGAAGGATATCGAAGGGAAGCTTAAAATATATTATACCTCTTTTTTAAAAGTGAAAATAATAAATCATTTAGATAATTTTGTAATATAATTAATAGAATTAAATTAGATAAGGTTAAAAAAAATGGGAAATTTATCAAGAAAAATTGTGTTAGTTGGAGCCGGAATGAGTAAATTTGGACAACATTTCCCGGTGAAAAGAAATCCTGATCTTTGGGTTGATGCATGGATCGATGCAGTAAAAAGTGTTGATAATGGTATTGAACCTAAGGATGTAGATGCCTGTTATGTCGGTAATTTCACAGCGGATTTATTTAATCATCAAGGTCATTTAGGTCCTAATATGGCAAATCTTGTAGGGCTTACACCAAAACCAGCTCCTCGATTTGAAGGAGCATGTGCTAGTAGTGGTATTGCCTTAAGACAGGCAATGCTAGCAATCGCTTCTGGTGTTCACGATGTGATTGCTGTATGCGGAGTAGAAACAATGTCAGAAGTTCCAACAACGATTGTTACGGATGCATTAGCTGCTGCTGCTGATACGACTTATGAATATCCTGCTGGAGCAACCTTCCCAGGATTATATGCTGCTGTTGCTTCAGCACATTTTAAAGAGTATGGTACAACTCCCGAAGATTTAATGAGAGTGGGAATCAAGAATCACGAGAATGGAAAGGAAAATCCGTTTGCTCAAATGCAACAGTCAATTAAAGAAATTATGGAAAGTAAAAAAGCACGATTTGAAAGTCAAGGAAGAGAAGTTCCAGATTGGAAAGATGAATTCGATTTTCTTTCCAGTTCTGCGAATCCTTATATTGCATCACCATTAAGATTATTTGATTGCTCTTTAATTACTGATGGGGCTGCCTGCTTGTTCCTGGCAGGAGCAGATGTTGCTAAACAATTTACCGATACACCTATATGGATAACTGGTACGGGGCAAGGAAGCGCATCTTTATCATTACATGATAGAAGTTCTTTAACAAGTTTTATTGCTACAAAAGAAGCATCAAAGCAGGCATATCAAATGTCAGGATTAACTCCCAAAGATATTCAAATAGCTGAAGTTCACGATTGTTTCACGATTGCAGAAATTTTAGCAATGGAGGACTTAGGCTTCTATGAAAAAGGTAAGGCAACGGAAGCTATAAAGAATGGTGAAACTAAAAGGGATGGAACTCTCCCTATTAACACATCTGGGGGTTTAAAGTCAAAAGGACATCCTGTAGGTGCAACGGGAGCAGCTCATGCCGTAGAAATTTTCAAACAAATGAGAGGACGTGCTGAAAGAAATCGTCAAGTTAAATTTGATGTTGAAAGAGCATTAACTCATAATCTGGGGGGCTCTGGAGGTACATGTGTAGTAACAATTTATCAAAAATAAGGTGGTCATAAAATGTCAGAAAACAGTAAAGAAATAACAGTCTATAATTACTTAGATTTTTTGAATAAAAAAGAATTGAAAGGTTCAAAGTGCAAGAAATGTGGAGAACTTTTTGCTCCTCCTAGAAAATTGTGTAGTACATGTGGATCAATTGATATGGAGTGGGTAAAAATGTCGGGTAAAGGTACTTTAGCTGCCTTTTCGTGTATTAGCGTTGGTACAAAATTTTTTGTAGATAAGGGGTATTCCACGAAAAAACCATATTGTTTTGGTGTTGTAAAACTCGATGAAGGACCAATGATTTCAGCACAATTAGTAGGTGTCGATGAATCTAAACCAGAGACCATAAAAATTGGAACCCCCCTTAAAATAAAATTCTTGGAAACGCCAATACCTGGAGATGAACCGAGAATTGATTTAGGATTTGAACCTATTTAGAATAATCTTTAATAATTTTAATATTTTTTAATTTTATCTCTTTTTTTTTGATGGAATAATATTACATTATTTCAAATTAGTTTTTCCAAAAGTATATTTAGAGAATCTTTTATTATATTTTTACACAGATTTTAATTTCACAATAATAGAGGTAAACCAATCATGTCTGAATTTGAGCAAAATGTTTTAAAAAAACTTGATGAAATTAACCAAAAACTTGATAAAGTTTTAAAAATGGGTGAATCTCACCAAACTCCTGCACCAGCATCACCCACTCCTACACCAGCTCCCGCAGCTCCTGTCCATCAACCGCCCGCTTCCAGCTCAACTCCTGGGATCACTAATGTGAGCCCTTCTGCTTTAGTGGAAAGACAAACGGAAATGGAAAAAGCTATTGAAAAACCGCCATTAGAAGGACGTAGAGTTTGTCCGGCTTGTGGAGGTACCACCTTTAATACTGTAGAAGATAAAACTCAATTACTAAGTGCAATGGGTGGCATAAAGATATATGCAAAAAAAAATATTTGTAAGGGATGCGGAAAAGAAGTTCCCTAATTTAGTTCTTTTTCTTTTTTTTTTTGTATTATTATTCAAAATGAATTAATATACAAATAATATAAACATAGAAAATCTAATAGATATTAGTTTTTAATTCTTATTATGTTCATGACCTCCTATTTTTTTGATTTATTTTTAATATACAAAAGAGTTATATATAAACGATAACTTACTTGAGTTATTAAAACAATGAATTAAAGGGTGAATACATGAGTTTATTAGATAAAATTAAAGGATTGATAGGAAGTAATGAAATACAAGAAATCATTAAAGAATTCAGCGATACTATTGATGCGGAAAAAAAATTAGTTAAAGAATCAAGACAACGAATTAGTAGCCTTATAGCATATTCAAAGGTTGAAACACCCACCTTAAGAGAAGCTATCGAATCATTAGGAAATACTTTTGAAAACATTGATAATGCTAGAGAAGAAAAAATTGATCAAATGCAAGAAAAGTTCATCCAACCTCTAAATCTCTTATTGGAAGAATTTAAAACTTTATCAATGGAATTACGTGAATCAGATAAAGCTAAAAAGGATTTAGATAAAGCAAAAGCTAAACTAACTAAATTGAAGGGAAAACCAAAGGAAAAAATGAAACCATATCAAGTAGAAGATGCAGAAGATGCAGTAGGTAAAGCTGCACAAGAAGTATTGACAAAAGAAAAAGAAGCAAAGGAAGCAAGCGAAATATTCAATCGGAAAAAATTAGAGACTATGAAAGCGGTTTTAGATGATGTAATTTCAATTGAAAAAGATTTTCATGAAAAAGTAATAAAATTTATGGCAACTGCCCAGAAAAAGACTGAAGCAATCGATTTAGAAGAAAAACCAGCTGAACTGCCCGAATAAAAAATAAAAATAATTTTTTTTATTTTTTATTTTATTTTTTTAAAACTTGATATATTTTCCCCTTAAGATCTTTAATATGTTACTTTAATTATTCAATTAAAAGTCCACGTTGTTTGAGTCCTTCTCTCATGTCTGCTTGAAATGGTCCTGGAGTTCCTTCGATAAAAGCATCAACAATATCTTGGTTTTCAATAACTCTAGAATCTCGCTTTTTTGCCTTCTCTTCAGCCAGTGATGAAATTACCATCTTTGCTATTGATTGAAATTGAGGTGGTGATAATTGTATTAATTCATTGAAAATTTCTTTAGTTTCAGGAATCCATTTAATTCCATCTCCTTGTTCTACTTTTTCTTTTGCATGACCAATCCCAAATTCACGGCTGGTTATGATATCATCAAGATAATTTTGAATGGAATCAACATATTTTGTTGTTGCTTCTTCATTTAATATCACGGCTTTTTTTGCCCATTCCTTACAATAATTACATTCATCACACATCGCGATACAGTTTTGTTTTTTAAAAAAATCTATGAACCCATTTAATTTATTGTTATCAATATATAATTTAGCTGTAGATTCCTTTCCCAGCGTTCTACCTATTCCCGCGTTGGGATCAGTCTGTTCTAAGCCTCCATGTGACATTGAAAATCCTTGAATGATATCCACGAGATTACCATCATACTTTCTTTCGGAAAATGCTTTTACCGCTCTGACAATCCAATCTGTTGACATTCGCCTTCCAGCGATTTTAAAATCAGTTATTCCAATTTCTTCATAATGAGATAAATCCTCAGGACGGACCCAACGACATTTGATAATTTCTTCTGGTTGAGAATATTTAATAATATTACAATTTAAAATGCATGTATCTATATAATTTCGCTCAAATTCTTGATGTGTTTGAGATGCGTGTCCTAATGTATTATAATGATAATGCCGAAAAGGGCACTGATATAAACAACCATCTGTTAAAAGCAAAACTATTTTACACTTTATTGCTTCTTTAATTTTACTCAATGTTTTGAAATCCCGATTAATCATCACATCGGGCGTTATTTCGTCAGCACCGAGCATTTCATAGAACTTAGCACGGTTTACACTATTTACATGTGATATCGTAGAAACTCGGACTTTTAACTTTGGGAATTGCTCTTTAATAAGCTGTATTAAAAATGGAATAGTTACAATCACACTATCGGCTCCAATATCACTAATCCATTGAAGATAATTGATAATTTCTTTATGGTAATGTGAATCATATTCCATATTATTCATGCAAGGAGCATTGAGTAAATAAGAAAATTCCATTTTATTTTTATGTAATTTTTTGACATATTCTATGATATTCTCTTCAGTTACCTTAGGTAATAAAAAGGAAGGACGACCCCCTCCCACGATGCTATGATCTGTCACACCATATAAATCTGCTACGGGATATTTAGCTAATTTATCTATTAACTCAAAATCCCAATTAGTAGCTACGTAGAAATTCATTAAATTCACCTTCTTTAATTTCAGTTTTTTTCATAGTTTTTAATTTTTAATAAAAAATTTAATTAAATATTAACTTTTTTCAAAATTTCACCAATTTTTATTATTTAATTGCAATCTCATGAGCCTTTGCGTTTAGGGGTAATAATGGTGCACATGCCATTAGCTTTGTGACATCACCCTCGACAACATACGTTCCAGACATAGTTGCTTGGATTGGATCTGATTCTCCTGAATTAACCTTTTTAATCGTATTAAAATTTGTTTTGTGGATGATAGTTGGTACCTCAGGTCCAGAATATTCACCCATTCCCCAAGCCATCTTACTATTATTAATATATTGCCAGTAATTCATCTCAGGTTTATCAGTTATAGAATATTGGAATACTAATGTCCCAATAGGTTCTAACATTTGCTCTATATCTGGCAATTCATTATAAGCTTTCATAAAGCGTGTAAGATAAGCTTCCCATTCTTCTTTTGTCTCTAATTTTATTTCTTCTTTCATCTGCATTTTTTTTTTCACCTCCTTTCTTTTTTGATTAGAAATTTGTTTATCATTTATATTTCCCTCATCTTTGGCTTTCTGAGGAAGTAATTCACTGCTAAATGGTAAAGACTTGACTGCATATATCTCCTCTTCACTCATGTAGCGCGTTAAATCAATATTCCTTTCGATTAAAAAATCAATATAATCATGCTTAAACGGTTGAGGAACTAATTCAATTATAATTGCTATTAATAATTCTTTATTTACTTGTTTTAAACCTTGTTTTTCTGCTGTTCTCTCTGCAGTAAATCCTATTCCCTTTATGGCAGCATTCTGTATCTCTTTAGGAATAATTGTCATGACTTCATTTAAGAATGCTTGTGCTTCTGGATCCCATTCTATTCCAAAATATGTATCTGATTCTATATCTTTAGCAGGAACCTTCAATTTTCTTTCTTCTTTAGGTACAAACATTTCCCAAGTATTAAGATAATCATAGAGATATGACATGAATTCTTTATAAGTCTCTGTATTCCCTCCTTCAGGTTGAGAATATGCTTTCTTCACAAAATTATTACAATAAAAACATGTAACTCCACAAGATTCTGCACATCTAAGTCCTCCGTGAGGTAAGTTTTGAATAAAACCGTCTAACTCGTCTCCATCTAATATTGCATCAAAATCAGGAACACTTAACATTATACTTTGGTTATCTGCATCACAACCCATTTTTTCTTGCCGTGCTGAAAATTCAGAAAATTGATTTCCCGCCAGTATCAATGGATCTGATACGAATGAATAACCATTAAATATTTCTCCTAGATTACCACGGAAATCCTTACTACTATAAGCTTTTAAAACATTAATTAACCATTTAGTCCCATATCTTCTACCAGAAATTTTAAAATAATCCATACCAATATCAATATATTTATCGAGATCGGATGGTTGGATCCATCTTCCCATAATGACTTGCTCGGGATTGAAGCATTTTTGATTTTGACAAGCAATGGTTGCCCAATCATTATAATATCCTTCTAAACAATCATGAGTTTGACTTGCATGAGAACATTCCGTATAATGGAAAAAGCGATATGGACATTCATTAAGACAACAATCATTAGTGAGTAATTCAATATCACATTTTACTTTTTCTCGAATTTCTTTAAGAATTGGAAAATTTCGATTAAGCATTATGGATAAAGTTAAAACACCATCAGAACCGATAATTTCTTCCCACTCTAATGCTCTTTTTAAAGAATTTATTTCAGATATTACAGAAACTTTCAATTTTAATTTAGGATAGTAGTTTTTAACAAAATTTGCTAAATATGGATCACTCACAGTTAAATAATCCATTTCCATATCATCCATCCAATCCAATTCTTTTAATGCTTTGGTTTGCTCTTCCGAATTAAATTTATAATATCCCAAGCATTCACCATTCCATAACCATGTAAATTTTAGATTTAAATTATGGACCTTGTTAATAAATGCTTCAATTTCTGATATATCTCTTTTAGCCATTAAAAAAAAGGGACGACCAGAACCAGTAAAACTCATGTCATATGTCCCATAAAAATCATGAACAGTTTGCTTTAATTTAAAATCGTCCTCTATTAGATTCAATAAATCTGGCTTCCAGTTGCATGCTAATGAGATTCTCAAATAATCACCTCTTTATGACACCTTTTTCCATATTATTCATTTTATTTTTTATAATGTCTATGATTTTATCCTGGTGTTGAATGTTTCCATTATGTAATTTTTTTGCGTATTCTATACAATACTCATCGATTTCGTTTTCTTCGGGATAATGTAATTGATATGGAAATTTTTCACAAAATTCATTAATAATTTCTGGTTTTAATTGCATCATTGAATTCTTAACCCCATCTCGTGACCAGTAGTTTCCATATGGTTGGGGTATGTTCAAAATTTCTTCAAAATTTACTGAAAGTTCTTTATTATCATAATTATTAATAATTCTCACTATTTTATCAGTTGAAAAACCACCAGTATAGAGAACGTAAGTTTCATATCCCAAATTTTCATATTGTTCAATATTACTTGGTGAAATCCAACCAGATTTTAAGAGATTTTCAGGATTTTCTAACCGTTCTTTCCAACAATAAAGTAAGGGATAATCAAATTCATTTTCGACATCGGATAATTCTTCTTGATTAGGGAATACAGGAGAATTTATCGTCCGATGACTTTGCATGTTATGATGTTGATACCAATGTATGCAACCCCAATTACAACCAATGTTTAATGGTAAAATGCAGTCAATTTCTTTAGTTTTCTTAAATTCTTGCTTGATCTTGATAAAATTTTTTAAAATTCTAAAATATCGAATAATATCTGGATGTAGGATAATATTGTCTGCTCCTATTTCAAAAAAAATCTTACCACGGTTCAAGGATGTTACATATTGCGAATATGATAAGTATATCTTTGAGGAAAAATAATTTTCTTTAACAAAACCAATGTTATTTGGCGAAGATACAAGTAAGTTTTTATATTCCAATCCTTGCAATGTTTCAAATAATTTCTTAGTAGCTTTATATTGTTCCATGTGAGCTTCAAGGTTCCCTTGACAAGTTGAATCAATTCCTGCTATAGGGATGATACCATTATCTTGGATTGTTTTAGTATAATTCTTAAATTCTTCAAACGTAGGATTCTTTTTAGGTAAAAAAATTGATCCATTCCCAATTGGATTTTGAGGTACATGAACAATAACGTGTGAAACTGAGAGGTTCTTTTTTCCAATTTGGGTAATTAAATCTTCATCGTAATCTCCATCAATTATTAACTTCATTGTTTACTCTTTTTTTTGTTTAATTTTTATTAAAAAAAAATAAATTTTATTTATATGAATCAATTCCTGCCTTACAACCCATTGCTAAGAAATCTACCATGGTTCCATTGTAGTCATTTTCAATCTTATAGTAGTGGCCATTAGGTGTGAAAGTAACTCCCCAAATTGCTTTCTTAGAATCACTTTGGAGAGGTGTTCTTTCTAGAAAATCTTTCATTAATGGATGAAAATGTACTGGTACATCTTCAGTTTTATCACATGACATCCCAAAACATAAACGTTCAATTTTATCTGAATTCCAGCTAAATGTGTAATTTAAATGAGCGGCCTTCATGCATCCTTCCATCGCTTCCTTTGATACAGCTTTAAATCCCAGGTCTTCAACAAGTGCTACACAATTTTCATAAGATGATTTGGGTGGTTCTTTAAGCATGAAATAAATATTTACTGTCTTATGTAGAAAATCAAATGCAAATAGACTAAATGCTGTTAATCCATGCCTTTCAAAGTATTTTTTATAGTTCTTCATGCTTTCTGGTATATATTTCATTGAGAAAATTGGTTCAATTGAACCTGGAACAATAAATGGCCAGATTTTTGATAATCCTGTACTTGCATCTACATCTACACCATAACCCATCATTTGAAAAGTTTCCATGGTTTCCCTCATCATGCTATGAATCGGATGATCATCTTTTTCAATTAATCCCTCATTAACAGCGTGTGTATAAGGATCTGGATCATGAGGCATGAAAAATTCAACATATCTAAGTGCAACATCTCTTTTTTCAACTGGTTTGGTTGTAGTTCGAATTGAGACTGGTGCTCCTGCAAAGAAATCTTTATAGGCTTCTATGGCTTTCTGAGCCGTGTTCTTATTGAATTTCACTCCTGTTATATCACAAATTTTCTCAAAATCTATTAACATTTGATTCAAATCATTTGTACATTTAAAGTTAGATTGTACTTTAGCCAGATATCTATTATAATCAACTCCCATTTTTTCCAGATCCGCTGCCATAACCGGTTGAAATGCAGTAGGTGTAACTTCAAACAAAGCAACTATGAGATCTACTTCTGCTACAATCTTTCCTTGTCGCTCTTTACATTTAATTTCAGTCTTTTCTAATAGTTCAGGTGCTACAACAGGTCTTACCATTTCTGGCATGTTTAAAACAACCTTATCATAGAGTTCTTTTACTTCTGGGGCCCATTCCATTGTACTAGACACAGCTGAATTATCAGTTATTGAAGCAGATCCAATTACTTTTTCATGAGCAACTACTTGTAGAGGTAATAAAGGAGCGCAAGCCATTAGTTTAGCCATATCCCCTTCAACCACGTAAATACCTTGCATGGTTGCTTCTATTGGATTTTGTTCTCCGTTAAATACCTTTCTCACGACTTCAAAATCAGCTTTATGAACGAGTTTAATATAATCTCCATTTTCAGGATTCTCACCCATCCCTCCACGAATACCATTTTTATCAAAAGCGTGCCAAAAGTTCAACTCTGGATGATCATTTAAACTATATTGGAATATAGTTGGTTCAATATTACTTAAAATCGGAGTAACATCGGGTAAAGCATTAAATGCTTTGGTTAATTTTTCTATATAATCAGTCCAATTAGTTAAATCTCGCAATTCATTTATCATATTCTTAACCTCTTTTATAATTTATTTTCTTTAAATTTTTTTTAATTATTTATTACTTTTTCATGAGCTACTACTTGTAATGGTAAAAAGGGAGCGCAAGCCATTAATTTAGTCATATCCCCATCAACCACATAAAGTCCTGCCATAGTAGCTTGGACAGGATTTTGTTCTCCAGAAAAAACTTTTCTCACGATATCAAAGTTAGCTTTATGGATGAGTTTGATATAATCTGTATCTTCTGTATTTTCACCCATCCCTCCTCGAATACCATTTTTATCAAAAGCGTGCCAAAAGTTCAGCTCTGGATGATCATTAAGATTATATTGGAAAATAGTAGGTTCTACATTTGTTAATAGTGGTTTGATTTCTGGTAAATCATTAAATTCTTTTGTTAACCTTGTTATATAATCCGTCCATTCGCTAATATCTAATAATTTATGTTCCTTAGATGCGGAAACATCAATAGTATCGCTACAAGGACAACGTGTGCATATCGGTAAAAGTTTATCATTTATCATCCCCTGACGAAATTTACGTATTTGATCTGAATCCCACACTTCAGTTAATGGTTTCTCAGTTATATTGCCAAAACTTTTTACTATATATGGACAGTTATAGACGGAACCATCTGGTCCCACATTTGGTGTTAGTGGCGGCATTAAAGTTAATTGACAGATCGGTTGTTCTTGTTCTCTTAGGGTTCTCCTCCAATAAATTTCAGGATGATCCCCAAAAAATTTTGAGAAAAACATTACTTGAATTCCAGATTTCTTCCCTTCTTCTTTCGCAGCATTTATACTATTGATTAATTGTTGTTCTGTATATGATAATTCTCCAACATGTCCATTAATCTCAACATCCTCACCAATCCATTTTTTCATTAATTTTTTAGATTCTTTTATCTCATCTTCAGTGATTACATGTCCAAAGATAAAATTTACAGATCCTACACCTAATTCAGCACCTAATTTAACCATATCGGGCAATACGTTAACATTTTCATTGACAATAGTGCAATGAATCCATGTCGACAAACCTGCATCTACAAGCATTTTAATAGCATCTATAGATTTTTGGGGCGCTTTTGTTGAACCCCGGATCTTGCCATCTATTTCACCTGGTGCATTCAATGATACCTGAATATTGACAAAATTCTCTAATGCTGCTAAACGTTTCACAATAGATTCAGTTATCATCGTACCATTTGTAGACATTATTTGATTTATTCCTTGAGCATCAAAATATTCGATCATTTCTATCATTTCATTAATAACGAATGGTTCACCCCCTAAATGGAATAAAACCTTCGCATCCTTAAATCCTTCTTTAATTTGCTCTAATGACATGGATGGAATCTTACGGCCTTTCATGTGTTTTACAAGGCACATGTAGCAATTTAAATTGCAATTGTAACTAGCATAAAAACACACATCACCAAGACCACCAGAAAGTCCATTTTCTCCAATTTTTTTTATAACTTCTAAGGGAGTATCCTTTCCCAATGGCATGGCTTCACGAAGTGATACACCACATCCTATTTGTTCTTCATTCATATTTTATTCACTTTTTTTGTCTTTTTTTGGTTTTTTATTTTTGATATAATGCAAATTGAACATTGCTCATTTCATCAAATCCTTCTGGATTATTGAATCCCAGTCCAGGCATCATCCATCTTGGATTTGCTTTACCATAATTTCTTACAACTTTAAAAAGATCTACCTCTTTGATCTTTGGAGATATATAAAATCTTGGTTTTAGTAGATTTTCTCCTAATTGTATGATTCCTTCTTCTTCGGCTATTAGCTGAAGGGGTGTATGGGGATAAATTCTCATCCCTACAAAGACTATTACATCTCCATCTCCTTGCCACAAGTTCCCTTTATGACTTTTTATTGATTCAAGCCTATCTAAGGAAGCTTGAACCGTTTCGAGAGTCTCTCCCGGACCTCCAACAATAATATGAATTAATTGTTCTATCTCCAAATCTACACATTTTTCTGATGTAAGGATTGCATCATCGGGAGATCTCTTCTTGTTCATGTTTTCCAACATTTCTTCAGATAAGGATTCGATACCTGTTGCAAAATGAACTGCACCACTCTCTTTCATCAAGGGCATTAAATCAAGAAATTCTTTACTTGGAACATAGTTAGCACCCCATTTTACATCGATTTTAGAGTTTATAATTTCTTGGCAAGTGTTCCTTACATGATTATGATTTAAATTAAATATACTATCAACAAAAAATAAGTTTTTTATTCCATAATTATTTACCATTAATTCAAGCTCTGTTGCGATACTTTTAGGAGACCGATACCGAACATTTGAACCTTCAATATATCTATAACTACAATAAATGCAATTCATTGGGCATCCACGCTTGCTTTGAATGTTTCCCCAAGTAACATTAGATTTTTTCAATGGATCAATAAAATAGGCATCATTTTCCAATAATTCTCTTGTAGGTATAGGAAGATCATCTAGATTTTCAACACGCCATGGTGGCTTCTGATGATATTTTCCATTTTTATCTATGAAACATATGCCTTTCTCTAGGTTCCTAATATCTTCATCATTTTCGATTTTCTTTAATATTTCAGCTAATACATATTCTCCATCACCAACCACGCCAATATCATGATTCAAATCCCTAAGAATTTCTTCTGAAAATATTGAAAAACCCGCGCCACCTAAAATGATAGGGATCTCTGGTTCTACAAGGTCTTTTATAAATTGAATTATATTTTTGACCGGTAAGTAAAAAAATAGATTTCCGGGGTATGTCGTTGAGTCAACGTTTCGAATTGAAATACCTATTAATTGCGGAGAAAAATCATCAATTATCTTTGAAATATCCCTTTTATGATCATTACTTAATGTTAAATCAATCAACTTTACTTCATGACCTTGATTAAGGAGATACGCTGCTATATATGCTTCTCCTATGGGTGGAACCATGACGTGAACTATTTCCCGACTTCCGGAGATTATTAACACTCTCATTCTTTTTTACCTTCCTTTTTCACACTTTAAATTTTATTCAATTAATTCAATTTCTTCTTCTAAAACATTTTCCACTTTATGATCATGGTCGTTTTCATGCCAACAAAAAGGGAACGATCCAAAAAAATCACCTGTGATATATTCAGCAGTCACACGACAACCGCCTCCACAATATTTGAGATGATGGCAAGATGCACACTTTCCCTTTATTTTCTTTCTATCCCGAATATCCTTATAGAGTTGGGAATTTAATACATCTTCAAAATTATCTTTTAATGCATTTCCAAGGGTTAATTTTGTTGGATATCCAGCAGGATATATTGTTCCATCTATACCAATTCCCATCATCGTCCTACAAGCAAGACAACCAACTCCCCATTCAATTGCAGCCAGTTCCTTATCGTCTTTGGGTTGTTCCATAAAAGGCATCATGTCATATATTTCATAAGCGGGTAAAGTACCAGCATCACCTTTTTTTATTGTTTCTATAGCATGCTTGTATTTAAAATCATACATCTTTTTGTATTCTTCCGTATTGAGACCAATTTCATCCCAATATTCAGCAGCTCGATTTTGTTTTACCACGCATCTAAAATATGGTTGTGAACCCCATTTTTCTGACAATTCTTTAAGTTCTTCAAGCTCATCAACATTTTGTTTCATGATTGTAATTGATGAGCAGACAAAAATCCCATATTTCAAACAAACATCAATTGCTTTTTTAGCATATTCTAAGGAATTGGGAAATCCTCGAAGTTCATCATTTTTTTTTGGATCAGAACTGTCAAAACTGACGAATACATGACTGATATTGTTTTCCTTACACATTTTGGCAAAATTTTCATCAAACCTTACACCATTGGTAATGAGCGCATGGATGTAATCCTTATCTTTACAAAATTTCATGATCTCCCCAATATCTTTTCTTAGAGTAGGTTCACCACCAAACCATACAAAACAAGCATGTCTTCCTTGTTTTCTTAAGCCTTCTTCAACATTTTCTATGATATGGCACCATTCTTTCGCTGATATTTCGGGACGAGGTATGTGATCATCCGCTGCACAATGAAGACATTTTTGATTACACTTATCCGTAAGATACATCGCAAAATGGATATTACCTGGATGAAATCCTCTTTCCAACTTTTGCCAAGACACTTTCAGGCGATCTTTTATATCCTTGAGTTCAATGTATCGATCAACATCAATCCCTAATGATGTCAAGTCTTCAACCATTATGGATTTAAATGCTTCTGGAATGATATCAAATATCCCCATAACAACATCAGCATCATTAATATAAGCACCATTTCTATCCAGGCATCGATTTTCAGCGGCTTCTACTATTAAGGGTTCTACAGAAGGACGGAATCCTTGTGGCATTTGTTCAACAATTCTACCAAACAATACTTGCGTTTCTTTTTCCCATTCCATAAAATTTCACCTCAGATTTGTTTTTGAACAATCGATTTTTCACTAAGATAATCTTCATGTTCATGATCATCATCATGCCAGCAGAAAGGTAGAGCTGCTAAAAAATCACCTGTTTCATTTTCAGCATGCACCCTACAACCACCACCACACATCTCGAGATGATGACAAGTTGAGCATCTTCCTTTTATCTTCCTATCTCTAATAGCTTTAAACATGTCAGAATCCATAATTTCTTGAAAGCTTTGTGTTAAAACATTGCCTAAAGTTAACTGAGAGGGATAATCACAAGGGAAGAAATCTCCATTTACATCGATACCCGATACAGACCTACAAGCTTGGCATCCTACACCCCATTCTAATGCAGTTCGTTCTTCATCCGTGCGAGGGCATTCCATAAAGGGAACCATATCATAAGTATAAACCTTGTTGAGAAAATTGGCTTCACCTTTCCTAACAGCTTCAACTACATGCTTAAACTTGAAGTCATAAAATTGGCGATATTGATCATAATCCAATCCGATATCTTCCCAATTTTTCTCTGCTGTTCTTTGCTTGATAACTGCTCTAAAATAAGGTAATGCACCCATAGATTCTAATTTCTCTTGGATTTTATCTAACTCATCAAAATTCTCTTGTTGAACTGTGGCGGTACAAATAACGAGATGACCATAGTCAAGTGCTAATTTAATAGCTTTTTCAGCAGCTTCTTGTGCTTTTGGATGCCCTCTTATTTTAGCAGCCCTTTCGGGATAAACACTATCATAGCTTATGAATACGTGATGCATCTTAACATCAGCACATAGTTTAGCTAAGTCTTCATTAAATAATAGACCATTTGTAGAAATTGCTTGAAAATATCCTTTTTCACCAGTATATTTAATAAGTTCTTTAATATCATTGCGAAGAGTGGGTTCTCCTCCAAACCAAATATAGCAACCTCGACGATCTTGTTTGCGTAATGTTTGTTCAACATTTTCTAAAATATCAATCCATTGTTCTGTCGATAATTCTGGACGTTTACCCATTAATTCAGCAGCACAATGAAGACATTTTTGATTGCATCGATCAGTTAAATACATGGTAAAATGATATACTCCTGGGGCCCATGCTCCTCCTATATCATCCCATGTGCGAGCATATGCTTTTCTCGCTTCAGATAATTTTATATATCGATCTGTATCAATCCCTAGTTTCGTCAAATCTTGTACAACAGCAGGTTGAAATGCCTCTGGCGTTATTTCAAATAATGCCGATAATAAATCATCCTTATTGACATATCCAGAATTCCTCAACCGTGCTGTCTTTTCAGCAGCCTCATGGAGCATTGGTGCTATTGATGCACGGAACATTTCAGGTGTCTGCGCCATGATTACATCATACATTCCTTTAATTTCTTTTTTCCATTCCATATTAATACACTTCTTTAGGTTTTAAAAATACGTATTTTATTTTTTTAAATTTAAGTTTAAAATGCAAATTATTTTTGAATCTATAATATATTGAAAATTTCATTATTAGATTACCCTCATTTGTTTAAAATCTTTATTAAAATCAGAATAATTATTAATTATGAGATGAGGAATATGAAAGGTTGAGTAATAAAAACTTGATCCCAAAAATCCATGAAGAAAATAAGAAGAAACAGTACTTCCATGAAATTTATTATATTGGAATTCAACTTTTTGATAAAAATTAGTATTTTTTATTTTTGTTTTTTTCCAAAATCTAAATAAAGTAGGGGCTTTTCCTTTTATTTTGGGAAATTGTCTAATGTAATTCTCAGTAGGATCATTATAGAGGTCACCTTTCTGCTCAACATTTGGTTTAAGCATGGTGGGTTGATATGTTATGGGAATGGATGATTCTTCTGATGTTTGAGAATCATCATTAGTATTAAGCTCACAAAAATCTATATATAGGTATATTTGGAACTTCCTGCTAATAAACACGACTTTTATGTAATGATAAAAGGTCGTGTCAAGGAGAAACAAAAGATTTATTATAATAATAAGATCTATCAAATGTCCAAGGGTAAATCCCCCTAGATTAGAAGATGATGGAATAGATGGAATTATCTCAATTCTCGGAAAATATGGAAAAAATAGAGAATTACCAGATAAAATATAATCCTGAAAAAATATTGAAAAAACAGAAGTGTTTGTTAATTGTAAATATATGAATATAACTGGAAGCAATGAGAGAAATGAAATAACTAAGAATAGTGCTATAAATTTAATGTTTTTTTTCTCTTTATGCATTTTTTGTCATTTATTCTGTGAGTATTCAAGATTTATTCTAATTTTGAATATAATTACACTAGTTGCATTTTTTAAAAAGTTAATGTAAAAAAAAAAAAGTTTAGATTTTGAAAAATAATATTTATTTTGAGAATGCATTACACTTCAAAAACAACAATTAAAAGTATTGTTCTTTATAAAATAAAAAATTTTAAATTTATTAGATTTTTTTGTAGTAATCCAAGATGAAAAAAGCATAAAGATTATAATAAGCCACTTCTTTTGTATTTAAAGCAAGATTATTCAAACCAAAAGGAATGAACTAAATTTGCGTGTATTACTCATAATGCCAGATTATCCTGATAACAATGGATTTGGACCCCAAGCAAGTATAATTCTCCCTCCTTTGGGATTAGAATATTTGGCAGCGAATATTGAGGATATTGCTGACGTTTGTATACTTGACGAGCGTTTAAAAGATACAAATTTAAAAAGCATAGAAAATAAAATCGATACTTTTAAACCAGACTACGTGGGTATTAGTAGTAATTATAGTTTTCAGATTTATAAAGCTCTTAAAATTGCCAAAATTGCTAAAGAGCATGGTTCTCAAACGATTCTTGGAGGATGGCATCCTACATTAGCTTTTAGTGAAACACTTAATTCTGAATTTGTCGATATCGTTGTTAGAGGTGAGGGGGAAAACACTTTACGAGAATTGATAAAAAACAATAGTCCAATTGGTATTAAAGGATTATCTTATAAAAATAATGGAAAACAGATTCATAATCCAGATCGTGAGCTGATGAATTTAAAGAATCTTAAATTTCCCGCTCGTCACTTACGTTCAAAAGAAGCAAAAAGAGCATACAACTTTTTTGGCATTCCCGTTGAAAGTATCGAAACAAGTAGAGGTTGCCCATTTTCTTGTAATTTTTGTTGTATTCACCATTTTTATAAAGAATCATATAGACAAAGAAGAATTCAAGAAATTATATTAGAATTAAAATTAGTAGATATCAAAAATCGGGCAAGTATAATATACATTGTTGATGATAATTTCGTTGTGAATAAAAAATTCACATTGGACTTGTGCGATGCTCTTATTAAATATGGAATTAATAAATATTTCATGTCTCAAGCTCGAGTTGATATGGTTGTAAATCATCCTGTAATATTTAAAAAAATGGCAGATGCAGGATTTATTTTCCTATTTTTAGGACTAGAAAGTTTTTCCGACAGAACTTTAATAAAATTAAACAAGCGAATAAAATTTGAGGAAATAAAATCAGCGATCAAGATTCTTCATGATTTGGGTTACATTATTCAGGGTAACGTTATATTAGCTGCAGATTTACAGGATAGAGAACAAGATCTCAAATCTACCATTGAAATCGCAAGTACATTAGACGTAGATATACCCACCTTTTCTTTATTGACTCCATTTCCTGGTACTAAATTAATGGAGCAAGTCATAGAAGAAGATCTCTTGCTCACGAGGGATTGGCGGAAATTTAATTGGACCGCCCCTACAATTAAATATCAACATTTATCCCCAGATGATTTAAATATTTATTTGAAGAAAGCTTATAAAGAAGTTGGATTCCATCCTAAAGAAGGATTTAAACGTCTCATTCAAATTAGGGGGTTGAAATTTCACATAAAACGTACGATAAATCAGGCCATGTTTACAGGTATTACAATGATGATAAAAACATTAGCACAAGAACTTAGCAATATGTTTAATAAGAATTCTAATAAAAAATTAGATTAATAATTCAGAACTTATATTTATCCTTTTTCACTTACATAGAATAATTTCATTTTAAGTAGTTAGGAACATGTTCGCAGTGCTCAATAATAAAATCAAATTAGCTACCTTAATTGATAACGAAGACAAACTTTTGGTATCATAATTAATTACATTATAATAATAAGAAGTTTTAGTGTGCTTGAAAGAATTTACAACCTCTGGAAATGAAGTATATTTTAATTTTATTCCAAATTTTTCGGGTGATTCATGAGCTGGAGAACCTGGAAAAATATAAAAGGGTTCGTTCATCATCGTTACTGGTGTAGAATGGGATGTCCCATATTTTAAACCACATTTTATCGCATATTGATAATCCTTAAGGACGTCAACACGTTTTTGGAATGGAAAACCAATGGTAAGCCAAATCCTCAAGATTCTATTATATAGGCTAGAATTTTTGATTAAATCATTTATTTGATTTTTAGGAAATTTAAATGTTGGGTCACATATTTTTCGTATTTTATATTGAGCTCTTTCTGAAGTTGTTCTAGGAGAAATGCTAACAGATGAATATTTACGTCGAAATGTCTTAGAAAAAATCTCCCACATATCTCTAGGGAAAGGCAATCGCCAAATTTCTAGATCAGCGGCAATATCTATCTTTTCTTCCTTAATCAGGCTGAAAATTTGTTTCCAGTATTTAAATGTTCCAGGATACGTGCCATGACCAAAAAAAATACTCGGTATTTTGTAATTATCATTAATTTCTCTGATATCTTCAACCACTTTTTCTGGACTCCTAAGGATTACTTTATTTCGAGCCGAATTTCTTATTTGAGCTCTTTGTCCTCCACCACAATATGGACAATTAAATGGACATCCCCTTCCTATAGGAAGATTGAGAGAAATTCCCATGAGTCTTCTACTACATTCAAGATATTGTTGAGCATTATGAAGAAGTGATACATTCACGAAATTCAAATCATCCAAGTTCTTAGCAACATAACTGATTGGATTAACCTTTATATGATTAGAGGAATTTCTATAAGATAAATTAGGAACAGAATCAAAAGGTTGGTTTTTTTTAAAGTTTTGAATATAATTTAATAAGGGAATTTCACCTTCTCCCTTAATAACGCCATCAACATTCTTATAATATTTTAGAATTTGTTCATGATAATATGAAGCGCTAAAACCTCCAAGAATAACTCTTGCATTGGGATTAACCTCTTTCACTATTTTAGCAACTTCAATAGCGCCATGTGCATTATGAATCCAATGTAAATCTATTCCACATGTATCAAAATCAATAGTTTTTAGATAATCAGCTAAAGACCAATTATGATTTAAATAATCCTCTAAAGGATAATTCAGCATTTTTACTCCAAATCCCTCTCTTTCAATCAAATCTGCAATTGCGAAAACACCCATAGGAATAAAAATGTATGAGCCTCGTTTAAATCTATTATTTTTGCCTTTATAAGGATTGATCTCCCTTGGTGGATGAATAAAAATTATGTCGTAATGTTTCACCGTGGCTAACCAAATTTTTAATTATGAATAAATTTTTATATATCTGCAATTTAAGAACTATTAAATATCTATGTTTTAATTATTTTTAGATATTATTTTAATTGGTTATGGGTTAATTATAAATTAATAAAAAATTTAAGTAAGTATTATGATTATATCTTTAGATAAATAAAAAATAAAGAGAAAAATTCAAGTGAGTAATATGGATTATAAATCAATGTTTTCTTGTCCTCGTTGCGGTTTAGTTGGAGCCATTTTTTTACTAAAAGTAGGTAAAACGGATATAGTTATAAAGCAAAGATGCCCACGACATGGTGGCAGAGCTTTTAGAGTACCTTTGATGCATAAGGACCAATATATTGATCTAGTTCGTGATGCAGTTTTTCGTTGTTATAAATGCGGTCAAGAAGCAATGGTAAGTTTTATGAAACCTTCTGGACCTTGGGCTATAATCAAATGTTCTTGTCCTGTACATGGAAGAATGCCTGTTCAAAAAATTTGGAATCCGATTTATGCTGAAATCTCTCAGCTTTCTACAAACCTAGCACAACAACAAGATCAACTACAACCTGTTCAACCACAGCCCGCTCAACCACAGCCCGCTCAACCACAATCAACTGAAAGTAATTCAAAAAAGTTTTGTGCGGATTGTGGCGGCCCAATTCAAGATTCTGAGAATTATTGTGGCACTTGTGGGGCAAAAATAGAATAATGATTTAAATATTTATTTTTTTATATTTATTTTTTTTTAAAGTCATCGATCTAATTTATTTCACTGAATCTTAATTGTTTTTTAAGTTAATAATGCTGCAATTGATAAATTTAATAAAAAAAAAAATGATTGGAAAATTAATACTTCTTTTCTATTTAATTATTCATTATCATGAGATTATAATAACACGACTTAATGAAATGGTAATAAACCATCATTATTACAATATCTTTAATTATTTAAATATTAAATAGATATGACAAGTATACTGTCTTCGAGAAAATATAAATAATTTCACTTTTATCATTTAAACTTTGTAATTTATAAACAAACTATTGAGAAAAATTTAAATCATTGCTTAAAAAATAAAAATTGAGTTAATTATTGATGAAATGAAGTTTTACTCGAGTTTTATTTGAAACGCCATAATATTTAAAATTGTTTTCACTTTTTTATAAATACTATATCATTTATTTTTTAATTAGATTGTATAAAGATTATAATACATTTTTGTCATAGAATTATTTGAAGAAATATGAAAACAATACTAATCTATCCTAAACTTGATTTCGTTGGTACTCAAGTCCCTACACCTCCTTATTCCATTTTATTTATTGCTGATTATTTGGTTAAACGAAATATTGACGTAGAAGTTTTCGATTTAAGGTATGATTCATTAAATAAAGTGATGGATGGGATTTCAAACAATGAACCAGAATACATTGGTGTTTCTGTAATGACAGGACCACAGATATATCATGCATTGGATGCTTGTAGTACCATAAAGAAAGAATTTAAAGATATAAAAATCGTATGGGGGGGGCTCCATTCAACTATTCTTCCAAATCAAACACTTCAAAATAAGTTAATAGACTTATTAATTAGGGGTGAGGGTGAAAGACCTTATTATAACCTAGTAAGTGGTAAACCTTTAAGTCAAATAAAAAATCTTTCTTTAAGAAAAAACGGACAAATCTTTCATAATCCTAATAATGATTTATTAAATAGTTCGGAATTAAATGAACTATCAATTCCCTGGGATTTAATAAATCCAAGTCTTTATATAAGAAATGGTAATTTTACTATCATAACCAGTCGTGGTTGTCCCTATAAATGTAGTTTTTGTTATAATACTTTATTGAATAATTATTGGAGAGGATGGAAATCTGAAAAAGTCATTGAAGAACTCGATAAAGCTTTAGATTATGGTGCTAAAAATATAACGTTTTTTGATGATAATTTTTTTGCTAATTCAAAACGAATAAAACCACTTTTTAAATATTTTAAAACTAGTGATATAAAATGGAAGGCAGAACTGCGAGTTGATCGGTTAAATCATTCATTAGCTGAAGAAGCTAAAAAACATGGTTGTAGTCAAATGTTTTTTGGTGTAGAATCTGGTTCTCAAAAAGTTTTAAAATTATTAAATAAAAATATTTCTCTAATTGATATATTAAGAAGCGCAAAAATAACGCGTGATGTTAATATTTTTGCAGATTATAGTTGGATGATCGGTATACCGGGAGAATCCATCAAGGATGTAAAAAAAACTCTATCTTTAGTTAAAAAGGTGAGGGAGATTAATCCTGATAGTGAATTTTCGATTAAAATTTTGTTTCCTTATCCCAAAACCGAGATTTATGATCGAGCAATAAAAATGGGATTTAAATCTCCAAAAAACCTCCTCGGTTGGGCGAAAATAAGAAGAGAGAAAGCACCAAACTATTTAAAACATCAAAATTTCTTAGAAATGATTTCAATTACTAGTGCTCTCGTCGGTAGGAAACTATTTGAACAAGAAAATGCTCCAATTTTCAAATTAATTAGACATCCGGCAAATTTTCGGTGGAATAAAGAAGTTTTCAGTGCTGGATTTGAGAACTTATTTTTTAAAATATTTAGAAGAATTTTTGAAAAAGTAATAAGTAAGGGAAGTTCAATTGAATATGATCCTTTTAAAAGAGAGCTTGTCTCTGTAGATAAGAATAATAAATAAATTTTTTATATCTTTTAAAGAATTATCGTTGTAAAAAAAAAAAAATGAAGTTTAATATTTTTATTTATTAATATAAACTGAGATTTTACATGACTGAGTCGCTCGTTGGAGGTTCAACATCAATTCTGCGCTCTTCTAGTAACTGTTTCATGAGATTTCCAAAAACACTTTTTCTTTGTTCATAATCGCCTTTAGGTTCATTTTTATGAGGCTGGAGGACAAATTTCCATTTCTTCATCTTAATATTTCCATGTTTATCTGTGACTAATTGACCTTTTTTGCGCAGTTTTAATTCTACGATTAATACTCCTGGTTTTTTCTCAACAAAATTAAATATATCATGCCATCTTACCCATTTACTCTTTCCAGCAGAAATATACCCACTCCTCATAGGATTAAATTTTATTCTCCAAGAAATTCCATTTTCACCAGCTACAAAATAACCATATTCATTATCAAGCCTAACTTTTGAAGTAATTATAGGATCTCCAACTGGATAAGTAGCCATCATTTTTTCAAACCTTTCTACACTATCTGAAGAAACTTCCCAATTTGGAATTATTGGCAATTTATATCACTTTTTTAATATAAGTAGATTTATTTTTTTTTTTCTTTTGTATTAAAGGATTTTATTAAATCACTTATAAGTTCAAGATCTATAAAAAAATTACTATTTTAATACTAATAATATTATCATTTTTGTAAAATTAAGATTAATATCTTTAGTATGTTTGTTTATCCTAAATTTTAAAGTGAAAGGTATTATAATTTAAGGTTATATGAAAAAATTTCATAAAATTTAAATTAAATTATTATTTTAATTACAAATTCATTATATCCTATTAAGATTAATAGTAATTTCATTTAATATTGGTTATTAAAATGCCTGATATAATCTTTTCAATAGTATTTCCTTTAGTATTACTTGCTTTTCTTATTATTATATTCGTTAGTGGATTTTCAAAAACTGTTCCAGAACAACAATTTATGAGCTTGGATGAATTTATCAAGGATTGGCTTAAGGATCACGGACAAGCTCATAAGTTGGATGAACAATTTGCAAAAATGAAAAAGGATCCGAGTGGCGCATTTTACATGCCTATAACATATAAAGGTGCTAAACTATTTATCAAATGGGGTTTGTCTGCTAATAAAGTATCGTTTATAAATCTAATAATGTCTTTTTTTATATTTTATGGAGTAATAATGGCTAGTGATGGGCATAATCTTGGATTATTATTTACAGTTCAACCATTATATGGATCATGGTTTATACTCCTTGCATTATTGGTTTTATTTACAGGAATAATCGACGGAATAGATGGAGCAATCGCCAGGTTATTGAATAAAAAGTCTAAAAGTGGTGCTTGGTTAGATAATGTTATTGATAGGGTAAGTGATATATTAATGTTAGTATGCTTAATTCCTTATGGTTTTTCAGGTCTACTTAATCTTGAGCTTAATTTTATTTTTATTTGCTTTGTCTGGACAAATATATTCATAATTTTTATTTACGAATATATGAGGGCAAGACATGAAGGCCTCGGTCTTCACGAAACAAAACCCTATCCTGGTGAAAGAATAACCCGAGTTTTAGTTACGACTACATTTTTTCTTATTTACGGTATTTCAAGTTTCGTTGTTTTACTTACAATTTTGATTAATCCTTCTACTATTACATTTTGGACAATTTCTCATTCATTTGTCGTCACTTGGATAATGTTAATTTTCCAAATCACGTTATTTGTCATTATGACGTCATCATCAATACTTCTTGGGAAATATAGTTTCCAACAACTAAAAAAAATGGATTAAAATCATTGAATATAAAAAAAACTTAATTATAGATTACTAAACAATAAATAAAAAAAGGTTTTTACTATTAAGAAAATAAGATTATTGTGTTATGGATTAGTATTATTGTCGTATTTTGTTTTATTACATTTATTTTTTCCATCATCTTGGCCATCAAGTATAAAAAATGGGATTGATGCTTTATTTACTAATCCATTAGGTAACTGGTTAGGTATCATTCCATTTATCGGATTAATGGTAGTATTAATGCTTGTGATATATTATGGTATACATTTCCTCGCATCTTTTGGTTCTGGTTTTAATAGTAAAACAAATACCTTTCCAGAAATTAGTATATTAATTGCTTCTAAAAATGAAAAAATTTTATTAGAAAGTACCTTGAATTCTATAATTCAATCTAATTATCCAAAGGAAAAGATTCAAATAATAGTAGTATTAAGTGGTCCTCAAGATGATTCAATAGAGTATTGTCAAGAATTTACAGACGCTCAAACCACAATAGATATTAAAATTTTATCTGACGTACTTCCTAAAAAAGGCAAACCTCCTGCTTTAAATCATGGTCTAAAATATGCAAAAAATGAAATAATAATTCTATATGATTCAGGCTGCATTTTGCAACCAGACACGTTAAAAAATTTAGTAGCACCATTTCAAAAAAAAGAAATCCATGCAGTTATCGGACCTGTTTTAGTCAAGAATTGGAAAAAAAACAAAATAACTAAAGGAATATTTCTCGATTATGGTATTGTTTCTGGTGGTGGATTATTATTTGAAATTAAAAACAGGTTAGGATCCTCTGCTTATTCATTTGGACGAAATCTAGCAGTTAGTAAAAAAACTCTACTAAAATATGGTGGTTTTAATGAAGATTCACTTACAGAAGATCTTTATCTATCCGTGCTTCTGAATTTAGATGGCATCATAATTCGTTATGCTCCTAAAGCAAAAGTATATGAATATGTACCAGAAACTTGGGAAATTTTAAAAAAACAACGTACACGCTGGCTTGCTGGATATACAGCGGATGCGCCACAATTAATGTCTATGAAAAGTGAAATAAAAGACGGAAAATTTATAATTATTTCAAGGAACCTGACAATGATGCTAATAGGTAATATAGATACATGGATGCCCATAGTTATTGGACTTGTTATATTACATTTCCTTATTGGAGATTATTACATGCTACTTTGGAGTCTTTCCTGTTTATTCTTTCAATTTGGATATTTGTTCAATTCAATTAGAAAATATTGCGATAAACACTATAGTCTCTTGTTTTATTTCTTAGTTAGTGGTTATATTCATCTTTTCATGTTTTTACACCAATTTAAACTCCCAAAAGAATTAAGTTGGGAAAAAACACCAATGTTATTAGAAAAACAAGAAGCAGAAATAATTGCTTTATCAACAATTACAACAACAAAATAAATTTTGATTTTTAATTATAAGTAAGTTATCCTAAATATTTATAAGATTAATTAAATCAATTTTATAGATTTTTTTTGCTTAAATTAACACCTAATTATTTCTTTTTATCATATTTAGCGATTGCATTGATTGGAAATTTAATATTCTTTTTCTTCATTATTAAAATGAGAAGACTAAATATAACAATAGCAACACTAATACTCAATATAAATTTAATAAAATCAATCCTTAAAACATTTATAAGAAATATAAACAATACGATAACTAAAACTGCGTTTAGAACCATTAAAATATGAATAAAATCACTTAAAAAGTTAGGTCTAATATAACGCCGCTTATTAATACCTTCAATTCCAAATTTTAAACCCATTATAATTAAGAAAGTAGCACTTACCAAAAATATTTCTGAGTATTGTGTAAAAAAGTTAGGAATGATGTAATACATGGATGGGAATAGATTTTCTGAATATCTAATTTGACCATGAACAGATAAATGAAATAAAAATTGAGTAATTATCATCACATCCAATGTCATAGCGCATATAGGTGTTGTTTTTTCTGGATTTGATTCAAGTATTCGAAGTATAAAAACAAAAGCATACAAAGAAAAAGATGCTAATGCCCAGTTTAAAAACATGAGAGTAATTGAAAATATTGTAAAAATAATCATTTCAATTGGAGGGATGGGATTAGTTTTTGGTATAAAGTTTGATAATACATTCAAAGGATCAAGAAAGTTCAATAACCATGAGAATCCATAAACTACAGTTAAAAATATCAATATGATAAAAAAAATAACTTGGAATCTAAAGACTATTCGATTTTTTGTTTTGCTATTCATTTCATCACGATATATAATAATAATTTATTTAATAAAATAGTAAATGAGTTAATATTATCTTTTAGAATGAATCAGTAAATTTTTCATTACTTTATTAAATTTATTAATATTAATATTTTAAAAAATATAGAGTTTTTTAAAATGTTTTTAAAATTTCATGATCTCTTACCAGAAGATTTAAAAAGAAAATTTTTTGATTTTGAACCAAGAATTTATGATGATGATAAATTTTGTAAAGATTTGGCAGACCAAATTAATTTATCATATAAAAATTGCGAATACTATCAAAAAAAGCTCTGCAATAAATTCAATTATAAAATTACTGATGAACTTAGTATTGATGATATAGCAACCATTCCCTATATTCCAACAGAAATCTATAAAAAGTCAGGAAATCGAACACTGCACCTATTAAAATCACCTCTTGATGATATTGCCCTCTTCTCGTGTTCATCTTCCACATCTGGAGATCCATCGATAGTCCCACGTACCTTAGAAGATTTTATACAGATTCAATATAATTCAATTAAAGTTTTTTCAGAGTTTTTTCGATGGAAAGAGTTTAAAGATGGTACAAAAAGAAGCCTTGTTTTTAATTTTTCTCCAGACCGTTTATTTATGACATTAATGGCTAAAAGAAGTTCTAAAGGATTTGAGTATGTAGATAAAGTAAGATATTTTACCGCTTGTATGAATAAACCATGGGAATACTACGGTTATGAAGAATATCTAATTAAATTTAAATATTTAAGAACACTCTGGGCGATTATTTCCACTTTTTCGATAAAAGGAGGTTTTGTGTTAGATGTTAGCAAAATGTTAAAAATTATTGATAATGTGTTAAAAACGGGATATTGGAAAGATACAGAGGTAAGTAAGTTTTTATTCGGAGGAAGTCCACTTTTAATGAATAACATGCTCACAAAACGATTATTAAAGGAAAATATAACCTATGACCTAGATGGATTATCTGTTGTTGGATGTGGTGGAGGAGGTTGGGACGGAGTAAAAGGAGAAGCTAAGATGGATACCGTTGAAAAAGTTTCTTTTATCAGTAAATATGAAAAGGTATTTAATATCAAATCAAAGGATATAGCGGATATTTATGCCTTTACAGAAGGACCAACACTATTTGGTGGACATTGGTCAGAAAAATATCAAGATTTTTTATTGCATTGTCCTGATACAACTCGTATAATTGTAAGAGACCTAAATAAATTAGAACCAATAGAAACAGGTGGAGAAGGTCTTTTAGAAGTAATTACTCCTTATGGTGTTAATGGTTCAATTAATCAAGCAGTTTTAGTTGATGACATCGTTGAACTGATATCAAAAACTAAATGTCCAGAATGTGGGTATCAAGGTGCCACATTCCGGATCTTAGGACGTTTGAAAAATGCTCAAGGAAAAAGTTGTTCATCGTTGATTAATTGGATTTATTAAAGATCCTTTTTTTATAGAAATTTTAATATTAAAATTAAGTACAAAGATTTTTCTATGATGAAATAAGTTAAAATTAAACACAGTAGTTATGGTCAATTTAGGAGTTACCTTTTAATGAAAATATATCTTATCAATCCCGCACCTTTAATATTGCTCGATGGACAAAAGGAAACATTATTTTCAGCTTCTGCACCTCCATTAGGATTAATGTATATTGCAGCAAATTTAAAAGATGCGAGTCATGATGTCATAATATTAGATCAAGCAGCTTTAAATTATAGCAATAGTGAAATAATACAATCGATAAATAAAGGAGATCCTGATGTAGTAGGTTTTTCAACAATATGCTCCTCCTTTGAAAATGCGAAACTAATATCAAAAGAAGTAAAAAACTTAAATCCAAACCTGAAAGTCATTTTTGGGAATTATCTTGCTACGTTTTATGCAAGGAAAATATTAGAAAATTATGATTGGATAGATTTTTGTGTTAGAGGTGAAGGTGAAATTACTTTCAATGAACTCATAGAGGTACTCGATAAAAATAAAGATCTTGATACGATTGATGGAATTACATTCAGGTTTAATGGTAAAATTAAAGAAAATAAAGATCGTAAACATGTTAAAAATCTCGATAACTTAACGTTTCCTGATAGAAACTTGGTACAAATAGCATATAAAAATCGAATTGGTGGAATAGATCTTTCCAAACGCAAATTTACAACAATGGTTTCTTCTAGAGGTTGCCCATTTTCATGCACTTTTTGTGCTTGTTCAGCATTTACTCAAGGTATATGGAGAACTCGCTCTATTGACAATATTATTGAAGAACTATGTATGTTAGCAGATCAAGGTTATCGAGAAATCCTATTTGTTGATGATAATTTCACATTAAATAAAAAGAGAATTTTTGAATTTTGTGATAAAGTGAAAAAAGAAAATTTGGATATGGTATATATTTGTGATGGAAGAGTCAATAATAGTTCTATTAATTTACTGAGAAAGATGAAACAATCAAATTTCGAGATTTTAATGTTTGGAATAGAAAGCAGTTCTCAAAGAATTTTAGATTCTTACAATAAAAGAATTACTCCTCAGATGAGTCAGATTGCTATAAAAAATGCCCGAAAAGCAGGTTTTAATGTTATTGTAGGTTCATTCATGATTGGTGGACTTGATGAGACGTATGAAGAAGCAATTAATACTCTTAAGTTTATATCAAAATTAGATATTGATTTTCCTCACATAATTTTTACTCGTGCATTACCTGGGACTCAACTCTTTAATTATTTAATTCAAAATAATTTTATAGATGAGGATAAATACTGGGAAAGTGGAATAGATCTTATAGATTTACCAAATGCGAAAATGAAACGTGAAGTGATCTATAAAATAATAAAAGATCAATTTCATGTACATTTCTTTAGACCAAACTATTTAATTAAAGCATTTTTACGAACAATAATAAGCAAATATCGACAAGAAATTATATTAAGTCATTTAAGTGTTAAAGAATTTGACAAATTTATAAAATTGATAAACAACCCCCCAGATTTATTTTAAATATGAGCTATTAGAGGTAAACTTCAAATGAAAATTGCACTTATCAATCCTAGTTTGGAAACAAATATCTATACTCCATGGGTTCCACTAGGAATTTTATATTTAGGAACGATGTTAAAAGAAAATGGATTTAATGTTCAATTATTAGATGCTGGAGCAAAAAATTATGATAAATTTAAAGTTTTAAATTGGTTAAAACAAATTAAACCTGATATTGTTGGAATTTCTGTCTTTACAGTGGGATTTCTACCTTCTATCAATCTCATAAAAATTATTAAAGAATGGAATCCTTCTATTAAAATAGTATTAGGGCATTATCATTCGAGTATAGAAGCAGAAAACATAATTCGAAAATATGGTGACCTTGTTGACTATTGTGTGAGAGGAGAGGGAGAATATACCTTTTTAAAATTATGTGAATTCTTAGATAAGAAACATGATAAATTACCAAAGGAAATAAATGGTCTTGCCTTTCAAGATTTAAATAAGAAGATCATATTAACTCCAGAAGCACCTCTAATCACGGATTTAGATGCTCTACCTTTTCCAGATAGAACGTTAATTGACTATGATTATAAATGGAATTTTTCAGGATTTGAATTTTCAAAATCTAAACTTACATCAATAATATCTTCTAGAGGTTGTCCTTTTAATTGTTCTTATTGTGCATGTACAAAATTTGCGAAAAGACGATTTCGCCCTAGGAGTCCCGAGAATATAATTGAAGAAATGTTGTTAATAGAAGAACAAGGATATACACAACTTAATTTTGTTGATGATAATTTTACATTAAAACCTAAAAGAACCATAAAGATCTGTGAATTAATTAAAAAAGAAAAAATTGATATTAATTGGCATACAGACGGTCGAGTTGACCAAACATCTCAAATTATGTTGAAATGGATGAGAAAAGCCGGATGTAAATCCATATGGTATGGATTTGAAAGTGCAAATCAGCGAATTCTTGATATTTTTAATAAAAGAACTAAGGTTTCTCAATTTAATGAAGCAATTCGCAAAGCACGTAAAGCGAATATTGATCTTATTGTTGGATTATTTATGCTCGGGGCTCCAACTGAAACATTAGATGAAGTAAAAAATACAATAAAATTCGCAGTAAACTCTGACATTGATGTCCCATTTTTCAATGTTGTAGAGATTTTCTCAGGGACAAAATTTTGGGAGGATTATTGTTCCAAAGGTATAATTAATTCAAATGATATTGTAAAAGCTAATGTAGGTAATGAAACTTATGAAGTTGAACGGTGGGAAACTACTACAAGAGTGATAGATTTCTTGCTAACTCAAGAGGAACGAGATAAAATGCTCAATGAAATTCAAAATGCTTACCAATTATTTTTCTCTTTTGAGAGAAAGAAAATTTTCCTTTTAAAGATGTTATTCCGCACTATAAGAAGTAAATTCATGATAAATATGGCGCGTAATATAATCAAAAATCATAAAGATGCAATTAATGCAATAACAACATTTAGGAATTCAAAACCAAAAGGTTTTGGGGTATATGATGAATGAAAGCGGGATATATAGTGTCTCTTTAAAGTTTTTAAATAAAAAATTGATGATATAAATTTAAAATTTAATAATTAAAAGTGAAAATATGTGAAAATCGCTTTAATTCTTCCAGTTCCAATGGATTTAAACAGAGAAGATCCTCGACCAATGTTTTCGAGTTTTGCTGAACCTTTAGGATTATTATATATCGCAGGCGTGTTGATAAATGATGGGTACGATGTTTCAATATTGGATCACGGTGCTACAAATTATACTTTTTCACAAGTGTTAAATTGGATTAAAAACCAGGATCCAGATGTTTTAGGCATTTCAGTCTTAACCCGATCTTTTCTCTCTGGAATTAAAATAGCACAATTAGCAAAAGAATGGAATCCAAACATCTCTATAATTTTAGGGAACTTTCAAACTGTATGTGCTGAAAGAATCTTAAAAAAATATGATTTTATTGATTTTTGTGTGAGAGGTGAGGGGGAACATACTTTAAGAGAATTATTACCATTAATTCAAAATAATAATACTAATTATGAAGATATAAAAGGGATATTTTATCGAAAAAATGGAATAATTAAATCTACATCTCCTCGAGAATTAGAAAAAGATATTGATAAGTTTCCGATCCCTGATAGAAAAATGCTCAAAAATAACAAATATAAGATGTCAATGGGAGGAATAGATATCTCCAATGACAAATCTGGAACTATAATTATGAGTAGAGGATGTTCTTTTCAATGCAGATTTTGTTCAGTAAACCAAAGGAGTTGGCGTCATCGATCAGCACAAAATATAATCCAAGAGCTAGAAATTTTGGAGTCTGAAGGATATAGGGAAATAATGATAATGGATGATAATTTCACAATAAATCCTAAATGGGTAAAAGAGATATGCACGCATATTGTAAAAGAAAAAATCGATCTAAATTTTCACTGTGAAGCGAGAGTTGAGGGAACTAAAGAAATGTATGATTACATGAATAGAGCTAATTTTAAAACGGTCTTCTATGGTATGGAAAGTGGAAGTCAACGAATATTAGATTATTACAATAAAAATATAACACTTTCTCAGTGTAAATTAGCCCTAAAAAAAGCAAGAAAAGCAGGAATTGACATGCTAATGTCATCTTTTATTATTGGCTCACCTATCGAGACAATAAATGATATTCAAACAACAATTAAATTTGCCCTGAATTTAGACATTGATTATGCTATGTTTCATGTTTTTGAGGTATTTCCGGGTATAAAAATCTGGGATGAATTAGTAGAACAAAATAAATTAGATGAAAATAAATATTGGGAAACTGGTGTGAGAGTCCCCGAACTTCCATTTTATAATATCGATTTGGATTTCTTAACAAATGTAATTAAAAGAACCTATAGAAAATTTTACTCTTTATCAAGACCAAATTTTATATTAAAACAAATCTCGAGGACATTTAAGAGTAGCTATCGTCGTGATAAAATATTGAATTTAGCTAAAGATTTTAGATCCGCATTTAGAATGCTAGATTCACTAAGCGAAAAAAGATTCTAATCGTTTTTCTTTAATTATTTGACATTTATATTTAATTTTTCTCTCTAATTAATATTTTTATCTCAACAATGGCAAGAATCTTTATCAAATAATAAATAAAAAATAGATATTTTGTAATAAGATTAAAAAGTATTAATCAAGGAAAATACTACCAAAAATATGGGGAAAAAAGATTCAAATTTACAATTCCATATATGATTAAAGGTCCTATAATCGCAGATAGTCCTAAAGCTATGCAATTGAATATAATACTTAAAATACTAAAAACATTTCCTACTTTTTGAACAGTATTTTCTGTTTCAGATTTTCCTTTTGAAGCATTTACTTTTGCTATAATACTAAACGTTAATCCTAATCCATATAATATCAATGTGGGAATTAAACCTGTATACCTCATGCTCGAAGGGGTAAATAAAGGGAATCCAGACATGCCAAGATTGCTTAAGAATGATAAAAATAGTACTCCTGAACTGACTATAAGACCCGCTACTAACAATCCTAAGGATATAAGTGAAAAAATTAAACCTTTTTTAGAATATGGACCTATTGCTGAAGGTTTTGATTGATAGGATGGGATTGTTGAACCTGGTTGTGTTGTACTTGGTTGAGTAGTTGATATTTGGGGTGACCTCGATTGAGTTGCTTGATCATTCACCTGAGGAGTTGAAATTTGACTTCCACACATAGGGCAATAAATTACATCTGAACCAAGATCAGATGTACCACAATTTGGACAATACATAAATTTTCATCATTTTTTATAATTCTATATAACTCTAACTATTAAAAGAAAATACGATTATTTAAGAGTATTCCTTGATTAAAATTGATTTGAATAATTATTAAATAATTGAATTTAATATTTTTATAAATTAAAAAAAAATAATGGGATTTAAAGATATTGATTTAATATTAGATTATATCCAAGTTACTAAAGAGGAGCATCCAAGTCCTTCTTTTTTTTCATATCTTCCTAAAACTCTAAACGTTGATCCTTCATACCCACATTCGGGACATTTATTTTTGGAGATTAATTCAACGCGATCATCAACACCAACCGCATGTTTTACGGAAGCATTAGATCCGAAGGGTGTTAACACTTCTAAAAAGCCTCTATCTCCTTCTTTTGTTAATGGTTCTAAGGTATCAATATCTCTCACTAAAATTCGTGCATATGGTGGACAATGGAATACAAAATCTTCATGTTTATCTGACCAATGGCTTCCAAATAGAATAGGACATTCAGTAAAACTGTACATATCCACAACTCGATTTCTTTCAACTCCAAATAATTCAGAGATTTTTGAAACGAAATATGATTTGGGTATAGGATTATATTTTAACTGTGCTTTATGTCCATCCCATCCGCCCCCACCGATTACTACATCAAATCTATCCCCCAAATTGTATTGAATATTATTATCTTCCATGTATTTCAAAAATTGGAGAATTAAAAGATTGCTCCCCCCCATTGCAGCATATTTTTTCTTTTCTTCCATGGCTTTAAGATTCTTATTTATATATTCTAAAAACCGTGATTGTTTGATATAAAAACCTCCTACAATCTTTCCTGTTTTAATAATAGCTTTTAAAGCCTTTAGAATTGAAAAAGTAAATAAATAATCATTTTCGACCATTGATTCCGCTGCCGTGTAATAGTTTCCACTATAAGCAATTATGGGTCGTTGTTTAGTATATCTCATGCATAGTCTATTTAACATTTTTGGACTTGGAGAAAATAAGTGAACTCTAGCATTATCCCAATCTCTTGGAATAAAATCTAAAAAGGCTTTTCTTGACATTTCAAGTAAAAAATCCATGTCTTGTTGATTAGTTCCAACTAAAGAAGGATCACCGTTGGTTGTAGACGAGCAATTCCAATGTAAGATTTGATCTTCTGGAATTTTTAGTAGTTTTTTATATAAATTCCCACTTTCTTTATATGATACTGCTGGAATATAGGGTATTGTTTCTATATCTTTAATGGTATTAAGGTTATCGACTTGGTATCCTTGTTTATTAGCAAGTTCTCTATATACTGAATTTTTATCTATGGTGTCTGTTATAATTTCACGCATTAGATTAACGAATTCAATATCTTGATAGTTTTTGCTGAGAGCATCAACTATTTGATTTTGTGTAATTTCTAACATGTTTTTTATCCCTATTTAAATTTATCTTTTAATGTTTAGGTTATATTCACAATAGTTTTAATACTTACTGATAAAATCTATGTTCTTGATAAAACTAGAATATATTTGGTATTTAATACAATATTGATTTTTAATTCAATATAAATGTTTTTGAAAACTCAAAAAAATTTTTTAAAAATAATATAGTGTGTGGTTACATTAATCGAGATTTAGTAATAATATGGATAAAGTCTATATATACCTATATATGCCAGTAAACATTAGAGTATCATATAAAGCTATATTCCCTATTACTATTGAAACAAATATAATCCCAATAAGCCCCATTACACTTCCCATTTTTTGCATTTTGTTGGTTGATTCAAGCTTTTCTGCTTTATTACCATTTGACCTAGCTAAAATACCAAAAACTAATCCAAATACAATTGATACCAACAAGCTTATACCTATTAAGAAAACTATTACAAAATCATACATATATATTGAAAAATTTATTGGACTAGGACCAGAATAATAGATATTTACGAAAGTTGAAGAAATTAAGGAAGTTATCCCGAAAGCCAAACTTCTTTTTGAATGTATTCCTATTTTCCTTGGAATAGTTGATTTTAGTTGATATCCTGAATCTCGTTTTGGAATCTGCGAACTAGATTGAGTATTCATAATTGTTAGCTGCGAACCTGATTGAGAAGTAGTAGTGGTTGTCTTATTTACAGTTCCACATTTTTGACAAAATCTTTGATTTATTTCAATAAATTTCGTGCCACATTTATCGCAAAACATGTAATTTTCACCTTTTATTATTATTGTTAAGTAAATTAAATCTAATTATATTTAAAAATGCATTTTTGGTATGAATTTGAGATTATTTTTTTTGTTAATATTCCTAAGTTATTAAATAAAAAAAGAAAATATATTTTGTATAATATTGAATATTTAAAAGAATGGAGATGGATAACCTGTTAGAAAGTAGTAAGCACTAGATAATACACCAAATAAAACAATGGTACCTATTATTAATGAAACAATTATAATTCCGATAAGCCCCGTTATCTTTCCCGCTTTTTGCATTCCATTACTTGATTCGAATGATTCCGCTTTATTACCATTTGACCTCGCTAAAATACCAAAGACCAATCCTACAACTATTAATGCCACTATAGGGATATATGTAAAAATAGTCGTGGAAATAGTTACACCAGTAAAATATGACGAAAAGCTAATTGGAAACAAATAAAATAAACTAACAATAGTAGAAGAACCTAAGGAGGTTATCCCAAAAGCCAAGCTTCTTTTTGAATGCATTCCAATTTTTCTTGAAATAGGTAGCTTTTGTTGATCTACTGAAACTTGTTCTGTGTTTTGCTCACTAGATTGAGTACTCATTATTGTTAGCTGTGAACCGGATTGGGATGTAGTAGCGGTCATCTTAACTATAGCTCCACATTTTTGGCAAAATTTTTGATCTGGTTCTAATAAGTCCGCACCACATTTATCGCATGGCATAAAATTTTCAACTTTTAATTTTGTAATTAAGTACTTTAATCATTATCAATTTAAAAATACATTTATGTCAAAAATCTAAGATATACTTACTTTTTTAAATTCCTAATGTCTTATGAAAAAAAATGGAAATGAATGTTATAATGTAGATTTTATTAATAAATTGGATAATAATATGGATAAGGTCTAAGTATATAGAACGCAAGACTTAAGACAGATAATAAAACAATGGTTCCTACTATTAATGAAAACATTATGATTCCGAGAAGCCCCATGACTTTTCCCGCTTTTTGCGTTCTATTACTCGATTCGAATAGTTCCGCTTTATTACCATTTGACCTCGCCAAAATGCCAAAAACTAATCCCATGACTAATAATACCAAGAGAGCTATAGAAAAAATAATAGATATTAAATTTCTTATACTCGACGACATGTACATGGGGGTAACGATGGTAAATGGATACATTAAATCATAAACAACAAAAGAACAAGATCCAAAGGAAGTTATTCCGAAAGCCAAGCTTCTTTTTGAGTGAATTCCAATTTTTCCAGGAATAGATCGTTTTTGTTGATATCCAGAAACTTGTTTTGGAATTTGCGAACTTGATTGAGTACTCATTACTGTTAGCTGAGAACCTGATTGATATGTAGTAGCAGTCGTCTTAGTGATAGCTCCACATTTTTGACAAAATTTTTGATCTAATTCTATAAATTTGGTGCCACATTTATCGCAAAACATGTAATTTTCATCTTTAAATTTTTAGTTAATTATTTTAATCATATTTTAATTAAAAATATTCTCAAAACCAAAATTAAAAACTAAATCTAATTCAAGTTCCTAGTGTCTTATAACAAAAAGAATTTGAATATAATAGGAATATCGTGGAACTTATTAAAAAGATGGAGGTCTCCTCTAATAATAAAAACCAATTATGTGGAACATAATTGTTAACACAAATCCTAATGCCCCAAATATTATTCCAATAAGCCCCATTATTTTTCCCGCTTTTTGAAATTTATTGCTTGCTTCAAATTCTTCTGCTTCATTACCATATGACTTGGCAAATATACCACATGTTAATCCTACTAAAGAAAAAATTACCTGAGATATTATTTGAATATATTGTGGATAGTAATAATATGAAGGATAAACAACAACACTAGATAAATATAATCCAATTCCGCTAAGTACTAAAGATACTATTCCAAAAACAAAGCTTCTTTTTGAATGTATTCCAATTTTTCTTGGAATAGGAGTTATTTTCTGATCTTCAGGAATTTGTTTTGATACTTGCGAACTTGATGGATTAATCAATAGTGATGACTGTGAACTAGATTGACTTACAGTAGAGGTCGTTTTAATTATAGTTCCACATTTTTGACAAAATTTTTGATCTGTTTCAATAAATTTCGTGCCACATTTATCGCAAAAAATGTAATTTTCATCTTCTAATTTTTAATTAAATAACTTAATCATGATATAAATAAAAATACTTTTATGTCAAAAATTTGATATTAGTATTTATTTTTAAAATTCTTATTCTATAATTTAAGAAAGAAAATACAGAAAATAATGGAATTATTATAGAATTCATTATTTATACGGTTAAACAATAGATCGGAAAATGGTGTAATCTAATCTAAGTACATCGAATAATACCATATTTCCAATCCCTAATGCGCTAAAAATAATTCCTAAAAGACCCATTACCTTTCCTGCTTTTTGCATTTCATTATGTGGTTCGAACACTTCCGCCTTATTGCCGTTTGATCTAGCTAAAATACCGAAGACCAATGCAGCAACAATAAATAAAGCCTTGATAATTAATTGGATGAAAAATGGAAAATAGGTAGAAAAATATAGTGAATTCATGCCCATTATCCCCCCAACTAAATTAAGTCCTAAAGAAGTTATCCCAAAAGCAAGACTTCTTTTTGAATGTATTCCAATTTTTCTTGAAATAGATGTTTTTTGCTGATCTCCAGAAATATGTTTTGGAACTTGCGGACTTGATTGTGTATTCATTATTTTTAGCTGTGAATCAGATTGAGATATAGTAGAGGGCTTCTTGGTAATAGCTCCACAATTCTGACACAATTCTTGATTAGATTCTATTAATTTCGTGCCACATTTATTACAAAACATGCAATATTTATCTTTCTTTTTTAGTTAAGTAATTAAATCCCATTCTATAAAAATATTTTATGATAAAATTTGGAGCTTCTTTTCAAACATCCTAATGATTTATAACAATAAAAAAAGATTTTTCTATTTAATTTTTTTTTTGAAAATGGATAGTATTACAGATATCTAGCAAAGTTAAAAATATAGTAATCAAAATCAAGTATATCTAATAATACCATGTCAAATATCCCTAATGAACAAAATATAATTCCAAGAAGCCCCATTACCATTCCAGCTTTTCGCATGCCATTTAGAGATTCAAATTCTCTTGCCTTATTACCATTCGACCTAGCCAAGATTCCAAATACCAATGCTGCAACTAGGATTAATGCTCGGATGATCAAAGTTGTTATCCAAGATGTGATACCATATTAATGATACATGTGATATCCTTCTGACTTTAGAGGAGATAAAAATATTATTCCCGCAGCTAAATTTAATCCTAAAGTGGTTATTCCGAAAGCTAAACTTCTTATTGAATGTTTTCCAATATCTTTTGGTACATGTGGTTTTTGTTGGTATTCAGATTGTGAGCTTGTTTGAGTATTCATTGCTGTTAGTTGGGAACCGGATTGAGTTGTTGATGAAG
>JBHLME010000105.1:0-15838 GCA_048938445.1 Promethearchaeota archaeon
ACAACTGATATTGGTATACAAGCACTTAGTGGTGCTGCTGAACGCAACTCTAACATAATCTACACCTGTTATGATAATGAAGCTTATATGAACACCGGTATTCAACGTTCATCAAGTACACCTCATGGTGCAAAAACAACAACGACAACACTTGGTAAAGAGAGATATAAAAAGAACCTTCCTGCAATTATGGCCGCGCACGAGATACCATATGTCGCTACTTGTTCAATTAGCGAACCTTTAGACATATATGAAAAGTACAAAAAAGCAAAATCAATTGAAGGGTGTAAATATATTCATATTTTAGCACCATGTCCCCCGGGATGGAATTATCCAAGTGATCAAACCGTTGAAATTGCCCGATTAGCAGTAAAAACAGGTGTCTGGCCATTATATGAAATTGAAAATGGAATAATGACTCTTCATAAAAAGAGCCGACCTTTGTTAGATCCTTCTAAAAGAAAGCCCTTGCTGGACTATCTTTCAAAGCAAAAGAGATTTGCTGGGATATCTGAGCAAAAATTAATCGAACTACAACAACATATAGACAATGACTGGAAAATGATAGCTGCTAGATTAAAAGCTCAAGAAAGTTAATATATTTTTTTTTTCCATACTATATTTTATTATTACATAATATTTTGATTTCAAATGGGTTTATTATTAAGATTTTCCGAAAGAAATAAGGAAAAAATAAATGAATATTTGGATCTCGTTGTAGATTACATCATTGATGGTAAATTAATTGCCTTTCCTACAAATTCTGTTTATGGATTAGGTGGAGATCCTCTTAATATAGAATTAATGGAACGATTATTTAATATAAAATTTAGAGATCGTAACAAAGGATTCTTATTATTATTATCCGATTATGAAGAAGCTTCAAAAATTGCAATCTTTAATGATGTTGCTCAAAAGTTAGCTAAAAATTTTTGGCCTGGTCAATTAACATTAATTTTAGAAAGAAAAAAACCAAATATCATTCCTATGGAAGTTACTGCTTTTAAAGAGACAATAGGACTTCGAGTTCCAGAGAATAAAGTAATATTAGAAATTTTAAGGAAATTAAAATCTCGAGGGAAATATGGAGGGATTATAGGAACCTCTGCTAATTTTTCTGGCGAAAAACCTTCTATTAGTGGTGCTGAAGTAGCAAAGTCATTTTTAGGTAATATTGATCTAGTATTAGATTCTGGAAAATCAATATCAAAAATACCTACAACAATTGTAGATTGTACAACGAATAAAATCAAGTTTCTTCGAATAGGTATAATTTCTAAAGAAGATATTATAAATGTAGTTGGTAGTGATTATATTGAATAACCTAGGTGATAGTTATTAAAAATTTTAACTTATTAGTCTCTACTTCACGATTTAATGAAACCAATGCTAAAACTGAGTTATGGTTTTCATTATTAATGTGTGGAGATAAATATCCGATTATAACAAATTTAGAGTTTTCAGGAATCATATCGGGACTGACAGTATTGGAACCTAAAAAGGTAATTAGAAAAATAAAAAATATTTTGGATCAAGATCCTAATTTTTTCCAATATATTTTGAAAATTATACCCATCGATTTTATATGTGAGACTAACCCGAAAGTCATTATTAATACAGTAGAACACCATTATCATGAATTCATCCAACCAGATGATACATTTAAAATAAAAATCGTGCGCCGAAAGAATGATCTTATAGAAAGAGACGATTTTATAAGAAGGGTTGCAGAAAAAATAAGTAATAAAGTCAATCTTGATCATCCAGATGTAACCATTCGTTTTGAAATACTGGGAAATATCTGTGGAATATCATTTTTAAGACCTATAGATTTTTTAAAAATAATTAATCCATATAATCAAGTATAATCAAGTTTAATTTTTTCTAAACTTAAAATGGCCATTTTTTCACATACTAATTCATAAAGTGCATTGAATTTGTTTTTTAAATCATCATTTCTTTCATTATTCAATCCTTTATATGAGTTTGTTATTACCTTAACTTGATTATCGTTTATTTGAAAAAATTCTTTAATGACATTATATTTTTCAAGGTTTTCTTGAAAAATTTCAGATTCAAGCTCTAATCCACCAAAATTTTTCAAAATATTATTTTTTATTTCAATTAAATTATTATCAGGGGATATGATGCAATAAAATAACTTATTGGATTTTAATTCCTTGTCATCTATTCCAAAAGCAGTTATTCCATTTTGTATTTGCCGATTTGTTGATAAATATAACAATAATTCTAGATTTTTCGTATTTGAGATATTAATCTGATTAATAAATGCTTTCTGAACATAATAACATGCGGTAAATAGATGGTCTTGGTTAATCAAATATTTTCCTTTTATAAATTGAATTGTTGAATCTTTAAATTTTTGCTCAAGAGATTCAAGTTCAGCAAAAACATGATTTAATGAGGTTTTATCATCCTTAAGATTATTAGATATTTTATACTCTTCACAATTTATATTAACCTGACCAGCTCCAACATAAAATCTTAAGTTCAAGTCTTTAATATTCATTTCCTTTTTAATCATAAAGGGATACTCCAATTTAAAAATGTGAATAGATGTAAATTAATTCTAATAAAAAACACTATTATTAGCAATATCAACAAATATAAAGTGAATAGCCAATCTTTCAAGGAATAATTGATTGTATAATAATATGTACGTTTTTTATTACTACCGAACGCTCTAGATTCTAGTGCTTCTGCTACATTAAATGCTCTTTTAATAGAACATATTATTAAAGGAACCAATAATGGAAATAGATTCTTGATTTTATTTACAAGTCCAGTAGTTTGCAATTCATAACCCCTACTTTGTTGGGCATCTTTAATATTCTCAGTTTCAATTGCTATTGTTGGTACGAACCTAAATGCTAAGGAGAAAGAAAATGAAATTGAATAAGGTACTTTCATTGATAGCAAGGATAATGCTAAATCATTTGGATCAACTGATAAAAAAAAAATTGAAAATGCGGACACCATTATTATGATTCTTATTATCATACCTATAGAAAAAGACAGAGATAAGAAAAAAGTATTTAACAAAATGATAATTATAAATAAAAAGGATAAACTTTTCATGCTAATAATCCACTTTTTAAAGATCCTCCCGTTAATAATTAATGGAATTAAAGTAAATAAAATTATCAATAATGGAGCTATTTCTGTAAATATAAATCCAAAGATAGTATATTCTATTGACAGTAATAACTTAGATCGTGGATCTAATTTATGTAAGAATGTATCTTTTTTTATAAATTTAAAAGCATCTAGAAAGTCCAAACTCATTTTTTAAATTCCCTCCTGCATACTTTCTGGTTTATTTTTTAAAAAATCTTTTAGAAATTCTAACAATTGCTTTTTCGAGCGAATATTTTCTGAAGAATATATTCCAATTTGATTTAACGCTATGTTAAATTCATATAATTTAGGAAGAATTAATGAAGATTCATTGATTAGTAATTCTTTGGATAATACCTCCTTAGTGGGACCATCTGCAATGATTTTACCCTCCGACATTAATATTACACGAGGGATGTATTCCATTGTAAATTCTATGTTATGTGTTACAATTACTATTGTCTTTCCTTTACTGAGTTCATTTTTGACTAAATTTATAAAAAATTTTATCTCTTTAGCATCTTGCCCCAAAGTAGGTTCATCAAAAACCAATATTTCTGGATCTCTACAAATCATAGTAGCAATAGCTAACTTCTTTGTTTCACCTCCAGACAAATTTAGTGGAGATCTATTTCTGTATTTATCTAAATTAAAAAGGTTTAATGTTGCATTAATTCGTTTTTCAATTTCATTTTCATCAAGATTTAAGTTATTTAAAGAAAATTTAATCTCATCTTCTAAGGTATTGGAAAATAATTGATGAAGGGGATTTTGAAAAATTACTCCAATTTCCGATGATAAGCCAGCAATAGTTTTTTTCTTGGCATTTTGCCCTTTAATAAATATATCACCTTTAGAAGGCCTTATAAGCCCGTTAAATGTTCTAATGAGCGTGGATTTACCCGCTCCATTTTTTCCCATTATAGCAACCAATTCTCCTTTAAAAATACTCAGATCAATACCTCTTAAAGCTAAAGTTTTATTGGGATATGCATATTCTACATCTTTAACTAATATTATGGGGTATTTTGTAGAAATTTTCATCACCTTTTATTTTTTGATATTTTCTTGTAGAAAACGTATCGCTTCTGGAATCGAACTGGGAATTTTATTAATTGATATTCCCTCTTTTCTTAAATCATTGAAAATAGAATATATAAATGGATGTGATATATTTAAATCATTAAAATTTTTGCTATTCATTACATTTTCTTTGTTTTCATGTTCAATTACTTTACCATCTTTCATTAAAATTATTTCATCCACCAGGGGCATTACTAAATCCATTCTATGCTCACTTATTATTATCGTTATCTCTTTTTCTTCTTGAATTTTTTTTAAAAGAGATAATATTTTTTTTGCAAGTGAGGGATCAAGTAATGCTGTTGGTTCATCTAAAACCAAGATTTTAGGTTCTAATGCTAATATTGAAGCAAGAGCTACACGTTGTTGTTCACCTCCGCTTAATTCATAGGGTGCTTTATGTAAAAGATGTTCAATTTCTGTCATAACAACGCATTCGTTTATCCTTCTCGATATTTCTTCTTTAGATATGCTTAAATTCTCTAATCCAAAAGCAATTTCATGTTCCACATTCATAGCTATTAATTGATTTTCTGGATTTTGAAAAACTATACCAGTTATTGTAGATAAATTTGCTATTGACATTTCTGTTGTATCAAAACCACCAACTTCAACTGATCCTTTATAATACCCTGGATAAAATTGAGGAATTAATCCATTCATACATCTAATTAAGCTTGTTTTGCCAGAACCAGTCTCTCCTGCTAATAAAATAAACCTATTTTCTTGGATATTAATATTGATATCATTTAAAGCATAATCATGGTTTCCTTTATACCGATAAAAAAAATTATTAAATTTTATAAGGTTCATGGCTGATTTAGTAAGTTTTGCGTCTAATTTTATATGTATATTAATTATTTATTGTTTCTTTAACCTTTTCAATAATTGTTTCAAGGACTTTTTCTGGATTATAATTACCATTTAATGAAGCTGCACCATCATGTCCCCCAGCATTACCTCCACTTATATTAGCTATTTCTCCTAATATTTCCCCTAAATGTAGTCCTGTTTTGATGCATATTTCTTTTGTAGCTCTCGTGGTAATACGATATTCTGATTTTTTTTGAGATAAAACGATACTTATATCAAAACCTATTAATATCATCGAATTTGCAACACTTGCTTCATAACTACTTACATTAGATACTCCTATGATATATTTATCCTCATGAATTAACTTAATTCTTTGCATTCCCTTTATTTTAGCAATTCTCTCAGATATATCTTCTTCCTTTTTTAATAGAGAAAAAATATCCTGGATATTTAAATCATTATCTAGCATTTTTGAGGTTCTTATTATCGTCTGATTATCTCCATACTTGAAGAACCCTGAATCGGTTAAAATTGCAGAAACTGAAAGCCATTTTAAAACTAAAGGTAATTTAATTTGATATAATTCACATATATCGAGAAGAATTTCAATAGTAGAGGAATAATTATCTAATACTATGTTGTATGATTTTAAATTATTATCATATTTTGAATTTTGGTCGATGTGATGATCAATATAAATAAATGGAATATCTTTTTTACTTTTGTGGTTGATTAATTCAAGATTATTAGTATCTAAAATAAGCATTACATCAATATCAGAAATATCATCGTGTTCATGATAAGAGAAATTAAATTCTGGAAAAATGTCAAGTATTTTTTCCATAAATTGTCTTGTGGATTTTGAAAATTCAAAAAAAAATAAAAGTACATTATCCATGTTGAAATGATGATTTAATAAATATTTTATCACGATACATGAAACAAAACCATCAATATCTACGGAATCATGCGTCGTAATTAATATTGTTTTGTTTTTTATGAAAGAAATAAGGTTTTCAAATTTAGAAATTAACATAAATTTAATTAATTATTGATTTTTTTGAAAATCAGCTTGAATAGATTTTCTTATGGTTTCTAATTCTTGGATACTCCTTTCTTCCTTTTGTTTGATGCTTTTTAACCTCATTTCAGTCGAGATTTTTAAACTTTTTTTCTCATCCAATAATCGGTCTCTTGAAGATTTGACTAATACTCCACCAATAGATTTGTATACTGTTGTATCCGGATTTGCTTTTTCTAACTCTTGAATACAAAGTTCTGTATCTCTATTTTGACTTTCAAGAAATTCATGTGTATTACGAAGGTTTTGTAATTGAACTTGTTTGTTTTGCAAGTCTATAATTTTTTTCCTTAATTCTTCAGGTAAACTATCAAGATTGATTCCCATTATTTTCACTTATTTTTTTTTTATTATTTATTCTATTAACATAACAAAAAATAAATTCTTTATTAATTGCATAGCTTTAAAGAATTATTAATAATCTTTCCAAAACCAATGATATCACTCACTGAAGCTCTAAAAGCCGTGATATCTAAACATTCAACATAAAAAATTAATGAAGTATTATTTTTTTCCATCAATACTTTGGAACGTTTTGTCTGGAGTTTTTTTAATTCTGGTAAAAAAGAGTTGTAAGAAATATCCCTTGTTTGAGAATTTTTAAATTTAAATTCTATAGAGGATTTAATAGAAAAAGAACTAGCTTGATTCATTTACTCTTCAACAACTTCTAATTCTCGCTGTTTACGTTTTGCAACTCTGAATGACTCGGCACCTCTAGGTGTTTCTATATAATATGCCCCTCCTGTAAATTTTGCATTACACTTTCTACAATACCAAATTCCTACAGAAACTCGATTAACCAAACCTTTTGTCTGACATCTAGGGCATCTTATATCTCCTCTCATCTTTTCAACGATAAGGCGCCATTTCTTTCTGACAGATGCACCATATCTAGGTCCAAACGATCCGTCTACACTCACTTTTCTAGCCATGATGATCACTAAACGTCTATTTTCATGAATGATTAATGATTTAAACTAAATTAATTTTACGAAAAGTTAATAGAAAATATATAGAATTTAAAAAAAAGGATTGAGTTATTCTTTTTGAATTAGATATTGCCATAAATCTAATTCTTTTCGGAGCTTTTTTCCAATCTCCAATGATTTTTCACCAAGCATTTTGATCTCTTCAATTGAAAAAGTTGCTGCTCCACTTTTTTGAATAGATGTAATTTTATCTTCTGTTACCGAAATTGAAATTCTACCATCACTTAATAATTCTTCTGTAAGACAAGGATCTAAAAATATTATATCATCAATTTTACCATACGTTATTACTATTGGTAATTCGTTTACAATATCTTTACCATTAAGATATTTTCCTGTCCATATTAACTCATTCTCTTTATTAAGTTCTCCTTCTGGAATATGAGATGCAATTAAGGTTGTCAAGCACCCTATTCCCCCACAATCAATCATATTTCCACCATGATTTATCACATACATATCTAAAAATAAGATATATACTGCTTCTTTTTCTCGAATGCATAATTTCTTAGTCTGTACACAATCAGCGTGTCTTATTCCCCTATCTACGACTCTTGCAAGTTCTATTGATTGTTCATTAGGTGGTCCTCTTTCAAAGAGTGGAGATGCCAATGGTAACAATTCAGCCATTACCGTGCATACTCCTTCATCTGGCATATCCGGAAATGGTGGACCGACTTCATATTTCAATCCTGTTATGATTCTAGTTTCTCCTAGAGTTACATCTGAAGAACCTTCAGCTGATTTTACCATATCAACATTTACTTTAAAATCACGGTATTCCCATAAATCTCTACCATCAATTCTTTTTTCTTTTTTAAGATTATTGAGAATGTAATCTCTTTCGATCGCTGAAATAACTCTTTTAACATTCATCATTTTTTTTCTTCTCCTCCATTACTTTTTGTTGCAGTTGCTTTATTTACTTCTTCTCGGATGGCAAGATATTTCTCCTTTAAAGCATTTAATTGCATTTCATATATCTTTTTTAATGCTTCTGATGCTAAATCCAAGCATTTGTTCATTTCTTTTAGGGTTATATCTCCATCAAACTGTAATAAAGATAGTTGTTCATTAAACCATGTCATAGCACAAGGTAGATCTGCTTCTCCTGCTTTATCTTCAATTCCAGATAGGTCAACTACCAACTCCCCATCAATTTTTCCGCATGCAACACTAGTAACTAAACTTCTCATAGGTACACCTGCATCTGCTAAGGCTAGAGCTGCAACAGTCGTGCTTGCACATCTCGTTCCACCATCAGCATCAATTACTTCTATGAAGACTTCAAAGCTAGTACCTGGATATAATTCAAGAAATAATACTGGCTCTAAACAGTCAGAAATAATCATTGATATTTCCTTTTCTCGTCGTCCTGGTGCTGGTCTTTTTCTTTCAAATACTGAAAACGTAGCCATTCTGTAAAAAATCCTCAAAATTCCCTTATCTGGTGCAGCCAGATGATGAGGATGTACATCTCTCGGTCCGTAAACTGCTGCAAAGATTTTATTATTTCCCCATTCTAGATATGCTGAACCATCAGCATTTTTTATTACACCTACTTCCATTTTAATTGGTCTTAATTCATGTTTATCTCGACCATCAAGTCGCTTACCATCTTCTCGAAATAATTTTTCTGGATATTCATCATTTATAACTAAGGGCATTTATTCTAAACCTCTTTTTTTTTTTTCACTTTCTAAAAATTCTTGAATTCTATCAGTTAATCCTATTGTGTGTGCTTCAGTAGCAATTTTTTCAATAGTTTCAATTAATAATCGTTCCGATTCTATATTTTCACCCCTCAACCAAATTCTTCCATTTTGAGTGACAAAAATATTACATTTAGTTTGACTTTTCAACATTTTAATCATCGAACCTCCACGTCCAATTATTCTTGGTATAGAATATGGTCCGATTGAAATGATTGTACCTCCCATTTTTTTACCTAAATACTTTCCTACCGTTGTTAATTCAGGACTATTTAAACGGTCTGCTGAAATTACTTTTAAAATCAAAACATCTCCAATTTCATACCTTTCTGTAGAGGAATCACCTTGTTCCGGAGCGGTGTGACGCCCAGCACCCCGACCAAATCTACCTCTTTCTTTTTTGATGGTATTCTTTGGTTTAAGCTGGCCTAAATCTTTTGCATTAATATCCAATTTATATTTAACTGGATTTTTATCAACTACAATTCCAAGGACTTTATCTCCTGCATGCGGAGTGTAAAATCCCCTTAATGGAATTACATTTATATAATTTTTTCTAATTTGTTTTAATCCAATGGATAAAGCAATAATTTTTGTTTTATCTTTATTAAATATTGCACCTCTTCCAGGTACGAAATTATTGATATCTTCGGTTAAAATTTCGCCGGGTACAACAATTTCTTTAGCATTTTCAGCAACATCTTCAAAATCTTCTATATCTTGAGATTCGTCTTCGTCATTTTCCATATGTTTCACTATTTCATATCTATTTTATTCTTTAATAACCTATTTTAGAATAACATAAATGAAATTCAATTAAAAGTAATATCTCAGGCTTTTAAGGGTTTTATTTGAACCCTTCCATGTGTTAATTTATTTAATTTGTCTATCAATTCCATTTGTAGACCAGCTGGTAAACTCAAGATTGAAACCCAAGATCCATCTTTTTGCCATTCTTCTTGTTTAATTTGACCATATTGTGCGACTATATTATACCCTTTAGCTGTAAATGTAGAAGGAATTTTTATTGCAATTTGTACTTGCTCCATTCGAATAGGAATAATTGTTTGAATTAATTTAACAATATCATCAACTTGCTCTTCTGCACTTCTCATAATATCGATCTTAACATTAGCTTCGCTAATTGCCTTCTCTATTCGTTGAACTGGATGAGGTTTTTTATTTTGAGGATTTATGGCATTTTTACTAATTATTGTAATAATTTGTTTCAATTTTTTTTCTTTTTCTTCTTCTCTTTGACTCTGTGTCCATTGAATTTCTCCATCTAATAAAATATGACCACTAATAGTTCTTCCATCTGTTGTATTGAAAATTGCTTCCATGTCGCCATCTGTTGCCTTTCTTCCTCTTTTTAAGTCCTCAAATACAATAAAACTTTCAAAAATTAGTTCTAAATCTATTGCTGAATTATTCAATATATCTTGTACCAATGGGCGTGCTTTTCCTGCTTTCAGTCTATTATTTATTTCTTCACGAATTTGTTTTTTTGCTTCCCATGCTTTTTCTGGATCCATTAGCATTTCAAAAGTCCTTCCGCCTTTATCAATGCGACCAATAATGTGATCTCCTAAATCTATTCTTGCTCTGTCAATCATATTGTGATTCCTATTAATTTTTGAGAGAATTGTACTCTAATTTCATCCTTTTCTCTTGCATTATTGTCGGTTTGTAAGATAATAAAAAAATAAGAATATTACCTTGATTCATATAATAAATTAAATTATACAATTTTTTTTAATAATTCTTCTTTTTGTTCTACATTTAATAAGTTAAACTTCCTATCCTTTTCTAATATAAATGCTACATCACACGTGTTTTTGTTTAAATTATCTCCCATTAATTCCTTTAATGTCTTTAATGGTAATAACTTCAATTCTTCTTCACTCATATCTTCTTTATAATTTTTTTCAAGAAATGTCCTTGCTTCAGTCGCTCCGGAGCCAATTGCAAAAGCATAGTAAGACCATAATGCACCAGATGGATCTGTCAAGAACAAGGATGGTTTACCATTTGTATCAATACCAGCAATCAGAAAGCTCACTCCGAATGGCCTTACTCCGGCATTTTGGGTAAATGCTTGTTTATACTCACAAATATTTAGGGTACAATCCTTTACGCTAATTTTTTCATCATAACTCAGAAGATTAACTTGCGCTTGAATACGAGCCCTATCAATAAGAACTCTAGCATCAGCAGTCAAGCCAGCAATAGCTACACCTATGTGATCATCAATTTTAAATATTTTTTCTGAACTATCGGTATCTGCTTGCAATTCAGAAGCTCTTTTCTCAACCGCAAATACCACAGATTTTTTATTCTTACATACTATTGCTGTTGTTCCTCTTCGAACTGCTTCAATCGCATATTCAACTTGAAACAGCCTTCCCTCGGGAGAAAATTGAGTAATTGCCATATCGTATCCTCTACCTGCTTGCTGGAACATTTTTCACATATCTCCTTATATTTTTTAATTGATATTTATGTTATTTTTTTTTACTTTTACTAATTTAATATCTATAATTAATGTGTAAATATATATTTTTTTTATATAAGCTATAAAATAATGAGTTATCTATATGATCGTGACCTTAAACTGATTAACTCCAAGCTAATTTATTGATTAAAATTGACCATTCAAGCAATATTATATCCGTTTCTTTTGCTATGTGAGCAATGAGGTAATCTCCCTCATTTGTAATCGATCCCGCAATATTTCCCATATCATCTGATATATTTTTAGCAGCAAGTTGTAACTCATCATTTTTAATGATAGCAAACCTATGACCTATATAAAAGATGGAATTATTCTTATTCTTCCAGTCTATTAAAAGCTTCTTTGCTTCTTCTGGAGAAAAATCTAGCATTCCCTCTTTAAAGATTATTTCTCCCTCATTATTTAGAAGGTAAACTTCTTCTATACCTTTATATTCCTTTAAATCATTAACTATTCTATAAAATTTCTTTTCATCCAAGTGAACATCAATTTTTTTCTGATTTTTCTGCAGATATCGTCATTCAAAAGATAATATATAAAAATTATTTCCACGCAATTTTATTAATAAGAACGGACCATTCTAAAATCATTCCCTCATCTTTAGTATGAGCAACGAGATAATCTCCATCTTTTGTTATCGATCCTACTACATTTCCTTTTCCTTGAGCTATATTTTTTCCTGCCAATTGAATATCATCATTTTTTAAAATAGCAAATCTTGAACCTTGGAACATCAGTGCATTTTCCTTTTGTGTCCATGTTTTAATAATTCCTTTAGCTTCATCATCGGACAAAGTAAAATCTCCAGATTTAAATTTGATATTACCATCTTTATCTAAAAGAAATACTTCATCAACTGCTTCATTTTCTTTTAACTCTGACGATGCTTCATTAAATTTCTGCTCATCCATCTTAATCACTAATTTTTATTTTTATACTTCTTTACAAAAAAATTCTTTAATTTAAATTTTTTTGAAGATTTTAATTGAATTCTTTCCTTTAATCATAATTTTTTTACACTTTGCTTGATTTTTACTCTATAATCTATTAAAATTATGGATATGGATATAATAGATGGTAAAAAAAGTCGTATTATATGATAAATTCCCGAATATTACATCAGAAAGGGCTAAAAAAGATCTCTTGTTCAATTATTTAAAATATTTAGAGCAACATGTAAAAGTTTTTTCCAAAACTCAAGTAAGAATAAAAAAATTAAGAAATTTTGATAAAAGATTTGAAGTCGAAATCAAGGGACCTGATGAAGTTTTCTTAATGAACCTCTTGAGAAAAGAGATTGGTACAATTACAGAATTTAATGATGTAAAAGTTGGTCAAGAATACAAAGGTTCAATGATAGATGTTGGAAAGTTTGGTTTTGGAATATTCATAGATTGTGCTATTTTAAATCCAAAAGTAGATGTATTACTAAACTTGATTACTTTAAGAAAACAACTCTGTAATGGAAATGAAAAATCAACAAGGGATATCATAAAAGCATATAATTTTATAAATAATTTTCCCATATACACTAAAATTGTAAATATTGATATAAAGAATGATGAAATTCAGGGGGAAATAGCAGAAAAATCTTTAAAGTTGTTTAAAAAAATTCTGGATGAAAGAATTGAGGCAATATTTGCTAGTGGTGCTACAAAAAGTCAATTAAAGAAATCTTTAATAAAAACAGGACATCTCAGGGATATTATTTCCATTACTCGTTATTCATTTTTAGATAATATCGTCCTCTTTAAGGAAAATACCAATGCTCCAGGAATTATATCTAATGTTGGAAAATACCTAAGAAACTGCAAATTAATTGCATTAAGATATGAAAATATGAATAAATTACTTTAATTAAAATTCTCTATATTCTTCAACTACATAAATAATATAATACCATATATGATTACCAGAAACTGTTTAGATTTGATTTAGTTAAAAAAATGGTGAGCCCGGGGAGGATTGAACTCCCGACCTTCGCGGTGTAAGCGCGACGTATATTACATATTTTTTTTTTTAAAAATAAATCATAACCACTAGACCACGGGCTCAATTTTATTTTATATATGTAAGCGCAAGCGGAGGGATTCGAACCCTCGGGTCCTTTAGGACACTGGATTAGCAATCCAGCGCTTTTGGCATGTTATTCATAAGATAACTCTCTACCAGGCTAAGCGACGCTTGCTTGCGAAATCTTAATTATGATGGTTCTTATATTTTGAAATTAAAGATTTAAAACTTTAATATTTTATTATATCTACTTTAACTTACATAGTTAGAAAAAATAGAATATAACTAAAATATAAAATTCTTATTCTGTTATGATTTCAAATACCATTTTTTCAATAATAGGCTTCTTCGTGTATCTTTTATCATAGTACCATCCAACCACATGTCCTTGTTGATTTTTTTCATCAATTGGAGGCACAACAATGATCATGACACCATTGCTTAAATATTTTAGAATTCGCTTATCTATATTGTGTAATTTTTCATTACCAGAGGGATGCGTGTGAAATTGCCAGGCAATATCTACTCCAAGTTCTTGCTTGACTTTTCGCATATTATAGATTTTTGATTTCTTATATCTCATCCAACTACGTGGTTTTACATGTACTTTAGTTTTTCGGAGATCAGGATTCATAATGAATTTATTTACTATTCCAAAATTTTCTTTTCTATCAGCAAACATCCACCCATGAATAATATAAGGTAATTCTTCTTTAGCTTTTTCAGTAATCTCATCAAATATTTTTTGGGGTATTAAATACCTGAAATTTTCGGCACTTTTAGAACTAATTTTATACAACCTCTTTCAAGTTTATAATAATCTCAATTTAATCTATTAAACGATAAAATATATATTTTTCGTTGATTTGGGTGCGAGCTCCATATTCAGAGATGTAAAATAAAAAAAACATTATTTTATTAAAATATTACCCTTTTATGATCAGTTGAACGTGTCATATCGTAAAAGTAAAATATCAAAATTAATTTCTTATATTTAACATTGGAAAACGATTTAAGCTATATACCATTTTTAAACGCAGATGTAGCCTAGCTGGTAAAGCATACTTTTGAGGTGCGCTAAAGACGCCGGCCTTGAGTCATCGCATTTATATATAAATGCCAGTAAGAAAGCCGGTGCGCGTGAGCGCTCGGGGGTTCGAGTCCCTCCATCTGCGCTTTTCATCATGAGATTAAAGCTATAATGAATAGTAATTTATGGGCTATTGGCGCAGGCAGGTAGCGCAGCAGGCTCTTAACCTGACGGTCGGGGGTTCGATTCCCTCATAGCCCGTTATTCTAATTTTATATTTTATAGTAATAGCATGTAAGATAGATATATTCAAAAATTTATATAAAATTAAATATTACTTCAAAATCGGAAAGATTGAACGGTTTCAAGATGTAACCATTGGCACCTGTTTCTGCAAAATTCTTTTGTACTTCAGAACCAGGAATTGCAGTTAAGAGGTATAAAGGTATATCTTTAAGCTTTTTTTCAGATTTAATGATTTTACATAAATCATACCCTGAAACGTCTGGTAATATGACATCTAAAAGAATAACTTTAGGGGTGATCACCCTTAATTCCTCAATACCTTTCGTCCCGCTTATGACCCCCTTGCAGGTATGCCCACGACTCTCAAAAAAACTTTTTAATAATCTTATTGTTGCTAAATCATCTTCAATTAATAATATATCAACGCTTTCTTGCTCGACTTTAATGTCATCTAATATATTTATTATTTTATTTTCAAGGAGAATACTTTGATCAAAGATATTTTGAACTGTTGCCAGTACTTCATCATTTAATTCATCATTGTACGCTTCTAATAATAATTGACTAAAACCTTTTATTGTTGTTAGTGGTTCCTTTAATGCGTGGGAAATTCCTGACAAAATTTCACCATTAAATTTTAATAAATCATTTCCACCTAATTTTGAATGTTTTTCAATAAAATAGGAAACACTTTCTCTAATTAACTTGGAAATGGTCGAATATTTTTTTTCTTTTATGAAATCTTGCCACTGGTTCTTAGTTTCTTCGGAGACATAAAGGGAGATCCGTTCCTTGTCTCGATCGTAGATCTTTTCTCCTTTTTGCCATTTTTTAAATGCTTCTGTTACCGTTCCCCTCCACACGGCGTATTTACCTGTTTCTTTTTCATAAAGGTCCATCTCTTCTGTTCTTTCTATTTCTTCTTCAAGATCTTTATTATCTCCACCAATCATAAGTATTTCATCTAAATTTATTACATTTTACTTCGAAATGGTAAATTTATACTAAACAATTTATTTTTTTTTTTTTGATAAAAAAATTTCTTTTTTTGCCATTGAATGATTTGTCTTTGCTTTTATATAAATTATTATATAAAGTTTTGTATAAATATTTATAAAATTTACCAAATTTTATAAAAATCAACAATTCTTCTCGATCTCATTTTATTAAAAATATTTAATGATATCAACTTTAAGAACTCGTGTTATATCA